>CBINPH010000005.1:0-27268 GCA_966252445.1 uncultured Chitinophagaceae bacterium
AGTGATGATACAGTTGACCGGAATTTGAGTTTTGTGCTGATACCGGATTTAAAAATTTTTGGGGGATTTGCAGGAAATGAACCTGCAGGCTATGACTTCGACCAACGGGATTTTAAAACAAATGAAACTATTTTAAGCGGCGATATCGGAGCGCCGGGCAATAGGGCTGACAATTGTTATCATGTGGTCATCGGCAAAGGTGATGTAGGATCAGCCCTGTTAGATGGCTTCACCATTACCGGCGGTAATGCAGATAAAAATGGCCATGGTGGCGGGATGTATCTCCAAAACAGCAGCCCCTTGCTGACAAACCTGGTGTTCTCAGGCAATCGCGCGGGGTTGCGTGGGGGTGGCATAAGCAATGAAGACCATAGTTCGCCTATCCTCAGCCATATTACTTTTAGCGAGAACTGGGCATCATCTGGTGGCGGCATGTTCAACGGCGAAAGTTCGCCCATGCTGACTGACGTCATCTTTTCCCAAAATCAGGCCGGAGCCTATGGTGGTGCCATATTCAACGCCGCAGCCTCCCCTGCACTCACCCGGGTTACCATCAGCGGTAACGTGGCCGCTGTCGGCGGCGGTATGTATAACAATGGCAGCACTCCGATACTTACTGATGTCACCTTTTCCGGCAATACAGGTGGGGTGTTGTTAGGTAGCACGGGGGGCGGAATGTTCAACCAATTAAGCTCTCCGACGCTGACCAATGTTACCTTCACTGGTAACCGGACCGGGGGCCTCGGCGGCGGAATGGCCAACATCCACAGTTCACCCACTTTAGTAAATGTCACCTTTTCCGGCAACCAGGGCAGCAGCGGCGGTGGAATGTCCAACAGGATCAGTTCCCCCAGACTGATGAACGTCTCCTTCAGCGGTAATTCGGCTGATAGCACCGGTGGGGCCATGTTCAACAGTGATACCAGCGCTCCCACGCTGACCAACGTTATTCTATGGAATAACGAAGCCAAAGGCCAGACTGGGACCATCTCCGCTTCGATCTTTAACATAATTATGAGTGACCCCATGATCTCGTTCAGCCTGATCGCCAACTCGAACGGCAGTGGGACTGCCGGTCCGAATAGCTGGGCAAGGGAGCTGGGCATAGATGGCGGTGGCAATATAG
The DNA here is from genome assembly GCA_966252445.1 of uncultured Chitinophagaceae bacterium. Classification (GTDB taxonomy): domain Bacteria; phylum Bacteroidota; class Bacteroidia; order Chitinophagales; family Chitinophagaceae; genus CBINPH01. The sequence goes on from CBINPH010000005.1 coordinate 1,127, forward strand.
ACAGCGATCCGCTGTTTTTCGGGGCGGTAAACCCGGGTGATGCCCCCACGCTCTCCGGCGACCTTCACCTGGCAGAAGGCTCGCCAGCCATCGATATGGGCGATTCCCATACCGACCTGACCACCTTCCCGAAGGATGAACACGGCGATCCCATTGATCTGGACCACCAGCTGCGGGTCTTCAATGGGGGAAACGGTGGCCATATAGATATGGGCGCTTACGAGCATCAAGGTACAATAGGTTTAGGATGTCCCCCCGCAGGTGATTCCATACTCTATGTAGATTCCGCAGTTGCCGGTGGCGGAAATGGCTTCCGCTGGGCTACCGCTTTCCATAAGATGCAGCATGCCCTGGACGTGGCAGCCGCTTGCGGTCAGGTCAGGGAAATATGGGTGGCGAAGGGGACGTATATGCCCGACATGGATAGCGCTTTCTTTATGCTGCCGGGCGTAAAGATATACGGTGGTTTTGCCGGTACGGAGACAAGCCTCGGTCAGCGCGATCTGGCAGCCGACCATAGAAGCATTTTGAAAGGTAACGGCATTAGTGTAATCCGTAACGAAAGCAACGGATTAGATACCACAGCCTTACTGGATGGATTTACCATTACAGGCGGTAGGGCAGGCGATGGCGGCGGAATACATAATGTGGCTGCTTCTCCCGCATTGCGTCATCTGGTTATCACCGGAAATTCAGCAAGCAATAGTGGGGGCGGAATATCCAACGCCAATGGATCTTCGCCTGTGCTGGACCAAGTAACCATCCGTAGCAATACCTCCTCCTACTATGGAGGTGGAATAGCCAATAATAATTCTTCCCCGCTACTAACCCATGTAAGCATTGATGGCAATACGACCCAACACGGAGGTGGAATATATAATTATAATTCTTCCCCGGTATTGATCAATGTATCCATCAGTGCCGATACGGCTTATTATGGCGGAGGTATATCTAATTGGAACCTTTCTTCCCCTGCATTGGTCAACGTAACCATCAGCAGAAATGAGGCAAGGTATTCGGGCGGAGGAATACACAATCTATATCATTCATCTGTGGTACTGATCAACAGCATTGTTTGGGGTAATAATGCTGGTGCTTATGGTGGCGATGAACTGAACAGCCAGGACACGTCATCGGTAAAGATATACTATAGCCTATATGCTAATGGAGCAAATGACATAGTTACGGATGCCTCAAGCACGTTGACGGCTTCCGATACATTGACGGCTGACCCGCACTTTGTCGACGCTGCCCATGGCAACTATTCTCTTACACTTTGTTCTCCCGCGGTCAATAATGGAAGTAATCGGCAGTATTCAGACCATGGTGGTCATTTGCAGAATGATATTGATTTGAAAAATAATCCCCGGCTTTTTGGTGAAAAGATCGATATGGGGGTTTATGAATTCCAGAACCAGCCAGCGCCTCCTACGGTGATCCATGTCCAGCCCGATGATACCGCGGTATGCGGCCAGGAAGCCTCCTTCAGCATATCGGCTACCGGCTATCGGCTTTCCTATCAATGGCAGTCTTCTAAAGACGGAAAAATATGGAACGCTGTGACGGGTGGAACCGAACCGACACTCAGGCTCTCCAATATACAACAGTCAGAAAGCGGAACTTTATACCGGGTCATCCTCATCTCCGGATGCCAGAACAAGGATACTTCCGCAATGGCCGTGCTAACCGTGACCAGCGGTCCAGTCATCACCAGTCAGCCAGAGGACCAGACGGTATTTGAAGGAAGCGGTGTTTCCTTCGGCGTATCGGCTTCAGATGCTACAGGCTATCAATGGCAATTATCTGACGATCATGGAGAAACCTGGACCAACGTGACGGGTGGAACGAATGCAACAATGAACCTTACAACGACCCAGAGGTCTGACAATGGAAGTCAATATCGCGTGGTGGTTACGGGTAATTGTGGACACGTCACCTCCAGGCCGGCTATGCTTACGGTCAGGCAAAGTGGTTCCTGCATCACCATTGCCGAAGCACCTCATAACCAGACCGTGTGCCCGGGAAGTGATGTCACCTTCAGCATCAATGCTAGCGGCGCTACAGGTTATCAGTGGCAGTCATCAACTGACGGGAATACATGGCAAAATGTAGCCGGTGGAACAAGTGCCAACTTGGAGCGCTTGAACGTTCGAGCCTCCGATAATGGAAATCAATATCGTGTTATCGTTCAGAGTGATTGTGGAAGTATTACCTCCGGTGCGGCGACGCTAACCGTTCGCGCTAATGTCGCGATCAGTAAGCAACCAGGAAACCAAACAATTTGTGAAGGCGGTACTGCGGCCTTCAGTGTAAAAGCCACTGGAGCCAATCTTACCTATCAATGGCAGTCCTCGAGCGATGGCATCACCTGGAACAATGAGACGAATGAAACTCGGGATATATTGGAATTGTCAAACCTGGATACATCGAACAATGGCACCAAATATCATGTGGTAGTCAGCAGCCGTTGCGGCAATATCACTTCCCGGACAGCTACGCTCACGATCCATGGCGTGCAGCATAAGACGCTGAACGTTAGCGTCTGTCAGGGCGGCAGGTATCGATTCGCCGGAAAAGATATTTCAAAGAGTGGCACGTATACAGATACGCTGACGTCATATACGGGTTGTGATTCTATCGTGGTATTGCATTTGGAAGTTCTTCCGGCGATAAAGAATACACTGAATGAAACCATTTGCGAAGGTGACACGTATACTGTGGGCGATCATCAATATACTCAACCCGGGAGTTATACGGATACTTTGCATACGGTAAACGGATGTGATTCCATTATGGTACTGCATCTGCAAGTATCTGCCAAGACAATAATTACTGCTCAACCCCAGAATCAGACTATATGCGCCGGCGGCATGGCCTCTTTCCACGTAAAAGCTGATGGCACTAACCTTAGATACCAATGGCAGGCATCAACAGATGGGGCGACCTGGAATAGTATAAGTGGGGAGACATCTGAAACCCTGAACCTTCCGGGCCCAGCCATCAATCAAAGCGGGACACAATACCGTGTTTTGATCAGCAGTCCTTGCGGCATGGTCACGTCCGGCATGGCTACCCTGGCCGTCCGTCCGAAAGCCACCATTTCACTTCAGCCGCAAGATCAGACTGTTTGTGCTGGCGAGGATGCCGCATTCCGTGTAAAATCCGAAGGAACGAACCTGACATTTCAATGGCAGTCTTCCGCTGACGGCAATCATTGGAGCAACGTATCTGGCGGAGCTTCTGAAATTTTGAAACGTTCGAACGTTCAAGTGTCGGCGGACAACTGGCAATATCGTGTGGTCATAGCCAGCGCCTGCGACACCCTTAGATCAAATGCTGTTGTCCTGCGGGTGAACCCGGTACCGGCCATAGGCATTACGGCCGACAGGGACAACCCGGTATCGAAGGGCATTCTGACGCACCTCAACGCTTCCGGCGCCGATACTTACCAGTGGGTGAATAGTGCTGATATTCAAAGTGGATGGAACGAGGCTACCCTTGCCATCAGTCCCAGGCAGCAGGCGACCTATACAGTAACGGGTACCACTGCTGCCGGCTGCAGTGCCACTCAGGACTATCAGGTAACCGTCGTAGCGGATTATAAATTCCGAATTCACAACATCGTGACGCCAAATGGGGACGGAAAGAACGATACCTGGATCATTGAAAACATACAAAGTTATCCGGATAATAAGGTGGAGATATTCGACCGATCAGGCCGGATGATCTACCATCAGAAAAATTACAGCAACCAGTGGGATGGTACCGTAGTCGGTAGTCAGCTGCGGGAAGGAACCTATTATTACATCCTGGCCATTGATGGGGAAAAGAAACTGTTTAAAGGGTTTATTGAAGTACTGAGGGGACGATAAATAATTGGATGACCATGAAAAGACTTTTAATTGCATCTCACATCGGCTATACCTGGATAATTACAGGTACTATGCTGCTCATCCTGGTTAGTCGTGGGGCGTTTGCCCAGCATGCGGGTGACGCTCAACAGCAGGCTGATCCTTTGGAAAGCCAGTTTTTTTTCAACCGGTATTTAGGGAATCCGGCGATGGCCGGTCTGGATACGGCTTTGCACCTTAATGCGATCTACAGGAAACAGTTCGACGGATTGCCCGGCGCGCCGGTTACCGGGGCATTTACCGCCGACGTCAACACCGGAAAACGGGTGGGCTTGGGGCTGATCGCATATAACGACAATGCCGGCCTCATCAAGCGAACCCGGCTTAACCTCACTTACGCCTATCATCTTCCCGTGGGAGAATATGGCCAAAAGCTGCATTTTGGCATTTCCGCAGCTTTTGCGCATATCCGGCTGGACCGCCAGGGCATCATAGGGGATGAGCCCGATCCTTCCGTGACCAAATTCAATGCCCGAAAAAATGCCTTTGAAAGCGACTTCGGCATGGCGTATACCGACTCGCATATGACTATTCAGGGTTCATTGACCAATCTGTTTAGTTATTTTAAAAATATCGATAATACTACCGGCGATGTATCCACATTTTATGCCGCCGCTTCTTACAAATTTAATTTCGGTGGTACGGTTAATTCCATAGAGCCACAGGTAAGCCTTCAAGGCGTAAAGCAATATAACAGCATTCTGGACATCGGTGTGCGTTTGACCATGCTGCATAACCTCCTGAGCATTTACGGAATGGGACATACCTCCGGCACTTTTAGTACCGGTGTGGGGGTTAATTATAAATCCATACTGTTGATTCAGGGTTCTTATTTGTCACAGACGTCGGGGCTGAGGAATTATACCAATGGAAGTTATGAAATCAGCCTGCAAATTATTCCTTTCAGAAAGGGGACCAATTAATCTGCCCTGAAACCCGTATCTCAGCTGATAGCTGGTTGGGAACGAGCGGTATTTGCCGGTAACTGCGTGGCAAAAGCCCATTGCCCCTTACCGTAAGACCCATCCGAAGGCAGTTGATGTAATTGCGTACTTTTGTACTCACCTACATGAACCAATGGGAACCTTAGGGCAGGTAAAATGACCGAAAAACTGATTGCCAGCATAAGATCAAGAATAGACCTGGAACCGGAGGAAATTGAATGCATACGTCTGCTTTGGAAGGAAAGCGTCATAAAGAAAGGTGACTTTTTTTTGGCGGAAGGGCAAATTTGTAAGCAGGTCGGCTTTATAGTCAATGGACTTATGCGGTATTACATGAATCATGATGGAGAAGACAAGACCTACGCTTTTGCACAAGAAAACGACTTTGTCTGCAACAATGAAAGTTTTATTCCCCAGACCCCTAGCACAAAAATAATCCAGGCGCTGGAAGATTGCGCGATCTTACAAACTTCATATGGTGACTTGCAATGGTTCTATACAGCTGTCAGGCAGGGAGAAAGATTTGGGAGGCTTGTGACTGAGGAGGTTTTTATCCAAACATTGCAGGATCTCGGCTCTTTTTATACCGATACGCCTGAAATCCGGTATGAAAGATTCATAAATGCACATCCTGATTTGCTCCAAAGGATTCCCCAATATCATATTGCATCCTATGTTGGCGTAAAGCCACAATCACTCAGCCGCATTCGTAAAAGGGCTTCTGGGGGGCGAGGTTGATTTGTTAACCCAGGTGCATCGTTTTTCGCTGCAGCGACCGGAATTTCGTGCCATAAATGTAAATGTACAGGATATGGTACGAAAGATCTCTATGGCCATAGCATTCTTAACCGGATTGGGGTTGATTTTTATCGGCGCAAGGTTTTTAATAACGCCGGAGGTGGCGGAAATCAGCTATGGATTGCGATTTAATGAACATGGCGACTATTCCTTTCATTATATATAGGGCATTCGGGACATGCTTCCGGGCTTGTTAATTTGCATTTTCGCCATCCTTAAGCAAACCAAGGCATTGGCCATAACCTTATTGGCCGGTACAATGGTCCCCGTGGTGGATATGCTTATTGCCGGGAGTAAGGGCTATAATGGGATATCGGCCCTTATCCCGCATATTTGTGCCATTATCGTGTGCGCTCTATTTGGACTCATCTTATTGTTGCATAAGCCAAAAATTACTTCGAGGAAGCCAGGATATATTAAATTGACTAGCTCAGCAAGCGCCAACAGCGAAAGTGTTTTGGTAATGAATATTCAGCCCGGTGAAAAAACGCCCTGGCATTATCATACCCTTTTCTCCGAGACATTTGAAATTTTGGGGGGCACTTTGGAAGTAGGGATAGGCACGGATATTTTTCAATTAAAACAGGGTGACATGGCCACCATACACCCTAAAGAAAAGCATTACTTCAATAATATTTCAAAAGCAGACTGCCGGATACGAACATCCCTGTATCCCGGCAACGAGGATTTTGAAAACTCGCTTTTGATCTCCAAAGGGCTTGCCAAAGATAATTTGGCAAGCATATCCGGCGTTCCCAGGAAAATATCGGACCTGGCGCTGTTCATCCATTTGAACAACTCAAAAATGGTTGGATGGCAGAGAATGGCCGAACCTGTTTTCGGCTATCTTGCAAAGATGGCGATAAAAAGGGGACGTTTGGAGGAACTGAAAAATAGGTATTGTACATGATCATTCATGCCCGCCTTATCAAAGGCGATCAGTTGAATATGGGGATCTTCCCTGCTAGGGCAACTGTTTTTTCCGGATGATTTCCTCCCGTATGCGTTCGTTGATATTGATGTGGGCATCGATGAAGCATAAAATGGCCGTACCATATTCTCTGGCGTACGGATTGGTAATGGATCCGGCTTTGAACGATTTCCGGAAGTAGGGTGATGTACTTTTCAGCTCCTCCTCTTCTTCCCAGGAGTTTCTGACCCGAATCAGGTTGTTGTATGGGGTGTCTAGATCAAACCAGTTGATGTAATCTGCGTTGAAGGTTACGGCTTTAATGCCCAGTTTGGAATAATAATTAATGGCGCCGGCCTGTCCGTAGTTGTCACAGAGAATTAACGTAGTTTTCGGATTGGGCATGATCAGGTAGGCGCTGTCCACTTTATGGGCCAGCTCTTTCCAGCCCAGCATATCGGCAAAATCCTGAGGGAGCTGGTGTTCTTTGCCGTCTTCCCATGTCAACATGCCAAACTGTCTGTATTTCTCCGGATGATTTTCAATGTATTGGGGGCTCTTGTGGGGGAAGGCTATAGTATACATGGGAATAAAGCAGGCTACTGATCCGGCAACCAGAATAGGTTTGATAATCCTCCCTGCTCTGTTTTCCAGCAGAGAAGAGATGTACACGGACCCAAACGCGAAATAGACGGGGTACATGCCTAAGGTATAGTATGATTTGGCTTTCAGCACGACAAAGATGGCCATGGTCAGAAGAAATGACCATAGAAAGAGGCGGTATCGGGCAAATGGGCCGAATTTTAACAGGGCATACAGCCCAAAGAGGATGACCAAAAATGTTCCCGGAAAAAAGAGGAACTGCGTGCGAGCGAAATCCCAACGATGGACATGGACAAGTTGGGTGTCCGCAAGCTCCTTGAGATGGTGAATGACCGGAAAATGGTTGATGACCTGCCAGACCAGATTGGGCAGGATCAGGATGAGTGACAAGCCGGCTCCGTAATATAGATTTCGATCTGAAAATATTTTCCTTTCTTTGGTCAACCATATGGCCGGAACAATGCCGCATAGTAAAAACACCATATTGTATTTGTTCAGAAACCCCAACGCAAAAACTACGGCCAGGAGGTAAATCCATTTTGATTGCCTGCGGTTCAGGTATTTGATGACTATATAATAAAATGTTGTCCAGCAAAGCACATCCAGGGAGTTGGGTTGATACAGGGTATTAAGGCGAAATAAAACCGAGAAGGTGATGCAGCTTGTTCCGAAGAGGAGGGCGAAAAGATTTCCCTTAAGTTCTTCAATGGTCTTCCAGACCAGCATGATCGTCAAGGCGCCGAAGAGCGCCGGAAAGAATTTTATCCAAAAAACTGAATTGCCCAGCATTTTGATGATGCAGGAAATCACGGATGTCACCGGCGGGACGGACAAGTATCCCCAGGCTAAATGATCGGCCTGGTCCAAATGCAGAAATTCATCCCGGTGCAATTCATATTCCGGGCCTATTAAAGTGTATTGGATGGCAAATTTAAGCCCGATAAAACATAGGAGAATAACGGCTTTTCCTATGTGATATGTTCCCTTCTTTTGCATGTCGTATTATTACATGTGGACATACCCATAACCGGGTTTAGCCATGCGCCATACATGGGAGCATATGACCCATGCGTCCGTGCCGCAGTTCTTTTTACCCATCTCATGATACTTTTTCGCCAGAAAATATTCAGGATTGATACCCATGGTGGTTAAGCGATGGTGCAGGGCATATACAATAGGAATATAAGCCATGCCTTCAGTGGGGAGTCGGATAGTCTCCCGGCCATTTTTTATGATGAAAGATTGTTTAAGGTTTTGGATCGGTGCATGGTATATCTCCGGCTGTTGCAGGTAAAAAAGGCTGACGAAGGCCGCCTCATCAATGCCCATCGATAGCGTGAAAGCAGTTTTGTTGTTCGAATCCATGATGGTGTCAGATCCGCCTGCCTTATACACCCTTGATATCGCAGGATGGTTCCCGGCGCAGGAGTAAGATACTCAAAAGTTCGGTAATGGATAAAACTGCGTCGTGGTCGCTGGGGCCAGATTTTATCCCGCAGGTTCAGGCGGCCGTGCCCGAAGATATTTTTTGGCGCAGTTAAACCCATGCCTAAAAGCACTGTCAGATGTAAAAATCCCGCATGACAAAAAAATGGAAGGCCGTCGCCTGCTTAGCCGTATCAGCCGCGTGGTTCCTGCATGCCTGCCACAAAGGAGACGGGGGCGGACCAGTGCCTTCGCAGACCGACAGCTTTGCCGTGTATGTACAGCATGGCTTTGGGGGCGGGAGGTATCGCGCAGGCGATACTGTGCATATATTTTCGGCCAGCGTTACGAATAGCCAGCTTTTTAGCGAATGGACCGGTAATACGGATCTCCTGGATGCTCCGGATGAATGGTACACCTGGTTCATCATGCCTCGAAGTGATGTTTCTTTTACCGCCAATCTTAGCAGTATAACACCGTATGCCCTGCAGTTTGACCGCATTATGGGGGCCAACATGCTCAAGCCGGTGTATTACTATTTTCCTGATGATGCTAAAGGCATAGTGTATCTGCTCCATGGTACAGGTGGCCATGCGGGCAATATTGCGCGTGAGTATGAATGGCAGCTCGTCACCAGGGAGCTGGTGGCAGGCGGCTATGCCGTGGTCATCACCGAAGCCGAAGAGTCGACGCTACAGGATGATGTCAACGGAGACGGCAAAATCAGGTGGGCGCTGCTGCCGGCTGATACGCTCGGGAATGTCGATTATGCCAACATCAGGATCATCACGGATACCCTGCGCCGTCGCGGATATGCGGACCCCGCTATGCCCCGGTATGCGCTGGGCATGAGCGATGGTGGTTTTTTCGCCGATGCGCTTAGTTACATGTATGGTTTCATGGCATGTGTCAACTATTGTTCGGATGGCAGCGACGCTGTGATGCAAAGCACCCCGGTGCCCACCCTGTTTTGTATGGCCCGCTTTGACAGCAACCCTCAGGTGGGGCAGGAGGGCAACGCTGCAGCCCTGGCGAACGCCCAGGCCCTGAAAAAGCGTGGGGTATGCAGCGGTTACCTGGTCAAAGAAAGGAGCCCGTTATACCGCGAGCGTTTCGCTCGGAACGGCCTCATCAGCGGGGAGGTGTCTGCCGAAGTCTTTGACGAGATCAAAAAGACCGGGTATCTCGACAACCGGAATTATTTTATCGGCCTCCTCGATGATTTTGTCAGCGCCTATGAGGGGGATCCCGCTCGGTTTCCCGTCATCAATAGCCTCAGCGGGCCGCAAAAGGTCTTCGTCAACAGCCAGATCGACCTGGCAATTTCCGATCACAGGATGTACAGCGACTTTGCCCGGGCAACGCTTCGTTTCATGGCTTCACCCTGCCCATGAGCGCTTCGCATACACTTTTAATGGGCCAGGTGTTTGTCTATCAGGCCTGGATCCCTTCAAGGAAGCTCGTCGGTCTCCCAGGATGCAGTCGGCCTGATGCTGTATAGGGATACAGCCTGGCCATCACACAAATTGTCAATCACCTTCCTGTACCTTCATAACCACGGCCGGCAGCAGGCCATGCGCCTCACGATGGGTGTTGATGATGGCCGTTGAATCGGGAGCTTCGGATAAACACAGGATGACCCCGGCGTTTTCGTCCAGCCAATAATTGACGAAATGCACACCGTACTTCGCCTCCACGGACAGGTCCTTTTGGTGGGCTTTGGCCACAGCTTCCGGAGTTACGCTGCCGGGTGCCAAGCGGTGGATGTCCAGATACAGTGAACCACCCCTAAGCGCGGCTTCTTCTCCTTCCGATACCTGCCATATCCGCGAAGGCAGCAAGCCATGGGCTTCCTGGTGGGTCGCATAGATGCTGTGGGCATCGGGAGCATCGGAGAGGCAATATACTTTGCCGTTTTTTTCATCCACAAAAAATTTGATGAAGTGCACATCATGTTTTCCTTCGACAGCAAGGTCCTTCCGGTGCGCCGCCATGACCTCATGGAAAGGGGCCTTGCCGGGCCCCAAATCATGTACATCTATGTACAAATGGCGGCTTTGGGCGGCAGCATGGGCTGCTGATCTCCGGCTGGCCACAGTTCCGCCGCCGGCATCGGGAGCCTGGTTATTGTTGCAGGCGAGCAGCGCGAGGAACAGGAAAGCAAAGCAGCTGTTTTTCATTGTACTGGGGTTTGGATGAAAGGTTATATTACAAACGGGGATCACAGGAGACCTCCGGGTTGTATGGTGAAAACAATCCGGAGGGATTGGAACGCCAGACCCAGACATGGAGAGCCCAAACCTGGAACCGGTCGTTCTGCAGAAAGGCCTGGCCGAAGAGGACAGGGGGTTTCTTGTCTTTGCCCCATAAGGAGAAAGGGACCACATATTCCACCCCAACCAGTTGCAGATGGCCGTCTGGCTGCGGTTCGTAGATCAATACTTCTGGCTCTTTGATGTCGAGGGTCTTGTTGGGGATCAGGTCGCCATTCCCGAAATGAAAACCCATGGCGCCGAGAACCGGGTCTGCCAGGCATTCGCTGGGGTTGTCGGGGATAGGGATGACATACCCCGCTTTGTGTGCGATGTCTATATCGTGGAAGGCAGCGGTAGCCTTACGCAGCGCGGCGATTTTTTTTGCCAGCGGGTCATGGTCTTTTTCTTTGTGGCACCCTGAAAAAGTGGCCATGGCGGCCAAGAAAAGCATGCCCAGTGCAACGGTGGATACCGGGAAGTGAATCGCTCGCCTCTTTTTTTTCATGACTTTTGTTTTTGAAGGTCAAATCGATATGTATTAAAAGTCGAAGACAGCTTAAGGCGTTTTAACGCGTATACGGCCATGGGTAATCAAAGGGATCAACATCAACGCCATGCTGTGCTGTTCGGCTTCAGCGAAGGTCGTAGCACAGGGTGCCGCTCTCCAAGGGAAAACGGGTCAGAAATTTGTGTATTCGGCTCAGGCGGTCAAGGGACAGATCACCGCTATGCTGATCTGCGGTGCCGCATGCCTAAGACATGTGCTGCAGGGATTAAGAAGATGATTTTCGGAAAGACGGTAGGCACTGCGGCAGGCGTTATTCCGCAGATCCGGTGGAATAGGTCGACGTCAGGTAGCGGATCGTGGCTTTCATCAAATGCATCAGCACCGCTGTGTTGATATCCGTAAGCTTGTTGACATACAGGCAGCTTTTGCCCATCTTGAAGCGGCCCAGGTCTTCAAGCAGCGGGCGGTGTTCTTCCAAACCGGTAAAGACGTAGAGGGATATAGCGGCCTTTCGCGGAGAAAAGCCGATCAAAGGCGCATCGCCTTCGTGGCCGCTGGCGTATTTGTAGTGGTAGCGGCCGAAGCCGATGATGCTGGCTCCCCACATTTTGGGCAGCAGGCCGGACGCACGTTCCATCAGCGCCAACAATTCGTAGCTGTCTTTTTTTCGCTGTTCGGTAAGCGCGAAGGCCTCAATAAAGGCCATGACGGACGCGGATGTTTCCGTGGTCTTCAGCCTGGCCATGGTCAGCCGTTTTTGTATTTGTCGTGCAGGCCTATGCCCTGCAGGATCATGGGCCGGATCTTGTCCAGGCGCTTGGCCTTCGTGGCCTCCTGTTTGGCGGTGTCGATATGTTCGGCATAGAGTTTCTGCTGGTAAGGCGCCAGCTTGTCAAAAGCCGTTTTGAGCCGGCGGTCGCTTTTCAGGGCCTCGGCCAGCATAGGGGGAATCAGCGCCGGTGCCGCCTGGCGTTCCGGCTTATGTTGTTTACCTTCTTTGGCGTATTGTACCGCTTCCGCCACATATTGCTGGATTTTCTTCCCGTCGATCTGGTTTACAGCGGTGAACCGCCATTGCCGCATGGCCTTGGTTTTTCCTTCCTGCGCATTGATCAGGACGCCAAAGGGATCCTTCAGCAGAAAGCCGTTAAAAAAGACCAGCGCCACATGGTTTTTAAATCCGTTGAAGCTCACGATGTTCGTCCCGTTGTAGGTGAACACGGGAACCCCCCATTTGGTGGTCTCCTCCAATCCGGTCTTGTCCAGAATGGACCGCAGCAGGTCCAGTTCTTCTTTCCATTTGTTGTCCTTGCTCATTGTTGTTTCGTTTGCCTGTCCCAAATGTACTTTTTTTTCCCGGCTCACGGGCCTGGCCGCCATGGGGAGAGACCCGGGCCGGGATCAGGGAGAACCGGGTTAAGCGGGAGAAAATCCGTATGTTTGAAAGGAGCGGCGGCGCCGGACAAGGACTTCTGCACCTTCGGGTACGGCAGTTTGCCGCGCCGCCCATGAAACGGTACCAGGCAATTCACCATAATCCAGGATATGACCCCTGACACGACTTTCTTTGCCCCGCAGCTTTTTATCGGGAACGGCGTAAAGGACATTTCCTTTTACGCCCAGGCCTTTGGGGCGATCGAACATTTTTGCCTCCGCAATGACGACGGAAGCATACATGTGGCTGAACTGTCCATAGACGGAGCCATATTTCATATACATGAGGTAACCGGCTCCACATTCTTTACGCCCGGCAAGTATAGCGGATCGACCGTGCTCATCGGGCTCTTTGTGCCGGATGTCGACCAGGTCATGGACCAGGCCCTCGGGGCCGGAGCGGTGGAAGTAAGCCCCGCCCAGGATTATGAGTACGGGTACCGCCAGGGGCGGATCAGGGACCCCTTCGGACATCTCTGGATGATCCAAAAGAGGACCGCATAGGTCGCCGCCGAACACAAGGGCACTGCAGGATCGCTTTGGATATGCATACCTTTCGATGTATGACCATGATCCCCTCCGGGTGGCGTGCGTGTGGCCCCTACCCGTACCGCTGCCGTCCTGGAGATGCTTCGTTTTTCCATCCCCGGATTTGTCGCATATGGCCCCACAGTTTGGCGGGTTAACACCTTTTCATATGTCGATGTACCCATATCTTTGTGTGCCAAAACCCTTGAAAAAATGTCTACGGAGCATGCTATCGTGGTAACCAACCTGCAGAAATCCTTCAAGAGCCTCAAGGTATTGCGGGGAGTGAATTTTTCTGTCAAACGCGGAACAGTTTTAGCCATCCTCGGACCCAACGGCGCCGGCAAGACGACGACGGTACGGATCCTGAGTACCCTGCTGGTTCCTGATGGGGGCGAAGCACTGGTGAACGGCTTCGACGTCCGTAAACAGCCCAAGCAGGTGCGCAGCAGCATCGGCCTTACGGGGCAGTTTGCCGCGGTGGACGAATACCTTACCGCTGAAGAGAATCTGCACCTGCTCGGGCGCCTGTACCGGATGAGCCAGCCGGCCATCAAGGCGCGCAGCGCCGAATTGCTTCAAAAGTTTGACCTGGTAGAGGCCGCCAAACGCCCGGTCAAAAATTATTCGGGTGGCATGAAGCGCCGCATTGACCTGGCCATGAGCCTCATTGCCTCCCCGCCGGTGATCTTCCTGGACGAGCCGACCACCGGCCTCGATCCCCGCAGCCGCCTGGCGATGTGGGACATGATACGGCAGCTGAAAGCCGAAGGCACCAGCATTCTCCTGACGACGCAATATATGGACGAGGCTGACCAGCTGGCCGACTGGATCGTCGTGATCGACAACGGCAAGGTGATTGCCGAAGGCACGGCGGATGAGCTGAAAGCCCGCGTCGGCAGCGACAGGGTAGAGCTGAAACTGGCCCGGAAGGAAGACATGGACAGGGCCCAAAGCGTGATGGACGGCGAGGCCCTGCATGCCGAGGTGGAACGACGGATCATCAGCGTGACCACCCAGGGCGGCGTCGCCCGCCTGAAGGAGATCCTGCAGCGTTTCGAGTCAGCAGGGATAGATGTGGAGAACGTCTCCCTGAACCGTCCCACACTCGACGATGTTTTTTTGGCGCTGACCGGCCATGCCGCCAGCGAACAGGAAGAGGACCAACCCATAAACCAGACACAAGATGCCTAAAGAAACGACCACAGACCTTGTGGCGCCGCAGGCGCGCACTTCCCTGTTTTGGCTCCTGAGCGACTCCTGGGTGATGACCAAGCGCAGCACCATGCACATCATCAGGAGCCTGGACCAGCTGCTTTCCGTAGCGCTTTTCCCCATTATGTTCCTGATCCTGAACAGGTATGTCTTTGGCGGCGCCATCGATACCGGGGAGATAAGCTATGTGAACTTTCTGGTAGCCGGCATCCTGGTACAGATGCTGGCTTTCGGCGCCAACTACACGACCATCAACCTGGCGGTGGACCTCAAAGAAGGCATTGTGGACCGTTTCCGTTCTCTGCCCATGGCGAGCAGCGCCCTGCTGGTCGGACATGTCACCTCGGACCTGCTCCGCAACATCATGTCGGCAATCATCGTGTTCGCCGTGAGCTTCCTGATCGGCTTCCGGCCCACCGCGACCGCCACCGACTGGCTGCTGCTCATTGCCCTCGCCCTGGTATTTACCCTGGCTATTTCGTGGCTTTCGGCTATTTTGGGCCTGTTTGTGAAAAGCCTGGAAGCGGCACAGTGGGTAGGCTTTGTGGTTATCTTTCCTCTGACCTTCGCCTCAAGCGCTTTCGTGCCGACCAGCACCATGCCGAAGGTTCTTCGGCTCTTTGCCGAGAACCAGCCCCTGACCCATGTGATCAATGCCATGCGTTCCTGGCTGGTGGGTACCCCTCCGGGAAACTCTCCCTGGCTGGCCTTCACCTGGTGCATAGCTACGATCGTCATTGCCGCTCCGCTGGCTACCTGGATATTCAAGCGCAGGGCCCTGCGCTAAACGGCAACAGGGTGTTCCGGGGTTAGGCATCGTCAGGCTTGTGGCCTGGCGGATAGACTTTTTTTTCTGCATCGTTTCTTTCCGGAGAAGGACAGCTCCGGCCTGTGCTCGACGAGGCGCCCCATTATGAAGATCATCTGGTCAACGGGAAGGAGCACCATGGCTATTTCCGCGCTTGCGATGTGCGCAAGCGGCTTTACCGCTCGGTCTACAGCGGAGGCTGCGGCGTGACCTGTGCCTCTGGCAGTCCCGGGGCCAATTATGTGGACCGGTGCCCTGGAAGGGATGGCCCCTGACCGTGGAGCCGGCTTTGCAGTTGTGCCGGAAGACCGGTATATTTAGGGCAGCATGCAGCCGGCAGTGCCCAGGAAGCCGGCGCCTGCGGACCGGAACACAGACACAAACCATATAGATAGGGCATGACCTGCAAAATGATAATGCTGGCGGCGGCGCTCGCCATCGTTTCGGCCTGCCAGCAGGCAGGCCACCCGGAAACATCGGCAAGCGAAGGCTATGCCCTCGGTGTGTCCGACAGCCTTGCGGGGGCGCTGCCCGCCGCCAGCTATGGCTCGCTGACCACCGTATATCCTGCCGAAGACAGCGGACGGCGCGAGCTGACCTGGCGTGATGAGCGTCTGCTCGTCAGCCGCGGAACCAAAACCGTGTACCGGCTGCCGGCATATACCAGCCTGGCCGAATGGACCCAAAGAAGGGCTTTTCTCCGGGAGCAGGTCCTGGTCAGCGCCGGGCTGTGGCCCCTGCCGCCGAAGGGACCCCTGCTCCCGGTATACCGTCACCGGCAGGAGCACAGCGATTATACGGTAGAAACGGTAACCCTCACCACCTTTCCCGGATACCTGCTCAGCGGCAACCTGTACCGCCCCAAAGGCAAGGGCCCCTTCCCGGCGATCCTGACCAGCCATGGCCACTTTCCTTACGGACGGCTGCAGGACGACTCGGTCAGCTCGGTGCCCGGCCGCTGTATTAACCTGGCCAGGCAGGGCTTTATGGTCTTTGCCTACGATATGGTCGGCTACAACGATACGCGCCAGGTCGCGCATACCTTTGCGGATGACAGCCTGTCCAGGCTCTATGGCATCAACCTGCTCGGCCTGCAGCTATGGAACAGCATGCGGGCTCTGGATTTCCTCTGCAGCCTCCCTGAAACAGACAGCACCCGTATAGGCATGACCGGCGCCTCGGGCGGCGGCACCCAGACCTTTTTGCTCGCGGCGGTCGACGACCGCATCAAGGCCGTGGCGCCGGTCAATATGGTCAGCAACACGATGCAGGGGGGCGACCTCTGCGAGAATGCCCAGGGCCTGCGCATCAACACCTTTAACGTGGAGCTGGCGGCGATGGCCGCTCCCCGCCCCATGTTGCTGGTGTCAGACACGCATGACTGGACCTTCAATACCCGCAACACGATCATGCCCATGGTCCGATCGGTGTATGCCTTGTATGGGGCAGAGGACCGGGTGACGAACCGGCATTTCGATTTCCGGCACAACTACAACCGGGCCAGCCGCGAAGCCGTGTATGCGTTCTTCGGGCGCTGGCTGATGGGGAACGACCAGGCGGATACGCTGCGGGAGCAGCCTTTCGATGCCGACGACGACACGGCCCTGCTGGCCTTCATGAAGGCGAGGAACGGGGATGCCACCAAGGCCTTCCGCGACCTGGACCCTGAGGCCTATCACCCCCTGCCGAATGCGCTCGATGAAGCCGCCCTGCAAGACACCATGAAGGCGATCTTCGCCCGGCAGTTGCAGCAATACTGGCCGGCAGAGCACGGAGAACGGCGGGCATTCGACGCCGTGTACGGCACCGCGCTGCGGCACCTCGTGGGTGCGGTGGATCCGGATGCCACGGAAGTAAAGATCATGGGAGCAGTCCGGGGGCAGGGCTTCACGGCCACGCGGTTGCTCATAGCCCGCCGGGACCAGAACGACTGGATACCCTGTGTGCTGTACCAGCCTGCAGGCGAAGCTGCAGGAACGGTGATCGTCACGGCGGACGAGGGGAAGGCCCATTGGGTGGATGCCGGAGCGGACAAGCCGACAGATCTGGTCATGGCCCTGCTGCGGCAGCACCGGAACGTCCTGGCCCCCGACCTTTTTAAGCAGGGAGAGCATGTGTTGTTCAACGGGGTGCTCCACAGCCGCGACGAGCAAGCCCGCTTTTTCACGACGTTTAACCTCACCGACCGGCAGGAACAGGTGCAGGACCTGATGACCGTCTGCAGGGCCATGAAAAACGCCACCGATATGCCCGGCGATGTACGTCTGTTGGCCAGCGGCGGCACAGGCCTGACAGCCCTGTTGTGGATGGGCGCAGACAGCACGGCTCCCTCCTGTATAGCGGACGCCACCGATGCAGGCAATGGCGCCCATCCGCCCGCGGACCTGGGCATCCCCGGCATCATGCGGATCGGGGGTCTGAGGACGGTGCTGGCCCTGGCTGCCCAACGTCCGGGGTGGGTCTACAACGCGGGCACTGCCCTGACCAGCGGCGTCGCCCATGACGACGCGAGGTTCAGGATATCTGCCTCGGACCCCGGAGCAGAAGCATTGATCGGCTTTCTCTGTGCCGGAAAGCATGGCGATCAGGCACCCATGCGGTAACCGCGGCTGCTTTTTTCCTTCCGTGTTCGGTCTCCGGCGCGGCGCGCCTCGTGTTCTTCCCGTGGACCTGCAAAAGTCTGGGAGCGGAGGCCGGGGTTAGCGCAGGGGCTTGATGTCGATGACCGGCGTTCCATCCAGCACTTCCAGCGCGTCCACCCTGAAAAAACCCGGCTTCGGAAGGTCGGATACCCGGACCGCGTGGAGGCCTATGGGGTTGGGTCTGTCCGGAGATCTCGTGGAGAAGACGCCGGTCATCGGCCCTGACTTGTTCCGACGGGTTCTGCAGCGCAGGACCCTGCGGTCGGCCAGGTGGAGCCAGGTGAACAGCAGGATTTCCTGGCCGGGCTGCAAGGCCAGCCCTTCGATGAAGTCGGGGTATATCTCGATCATGGCACCGGGAGCGCCTTCGCGCTCCTGCAGGGGACAGGCTTCAGGGTCCTGCAGGACCGAATGTACGGTACCGATGAAACGTATATGGGCTTGGGTTGGCATGGTCATGATTTCAGGCCAGGAGGTTGGGCCGTGGGCCGGAAAGCCCGGACAACGGCATTGAGGGCCATGATGGCCGGAGGCACCATACTGTGGAAAAACAGCCCGATGACGCCGGCAAAGGAAAACCAGGCCGGCGGCGCGTGGGGCCGGCAGGGGCAGGGATGGCGGGCATATTGTCCAGGGGATCGCATGGCGTTTTCTTCCATAATGCATGACACGCCCGAAATAGGACAGGCGGGCGGGCCCTGGCGGCATTTTTGTGGAAAAAACCCTGCATAGCATTCATATGATGAGAAGGTACGACAAAAAGGCATTTCCGGTGGACGGCATTCGCCGTTACCTGGAACCCGGCCCGGTGGTGCTGCTCAGCACAGCGTGGAAAGGGAAGAACAACGTCATGACCCTGGGCTGGCATACGGTGATGGAATTCAATCCTTCCCTGGTGGGTTGCATGATCACCGCATCCAACCACAGCTTCGGGATGATCCGCCAAAGCCGGGCATGCGTGATCAATATCCCCACCGAAGACATGGCCCGCACCGTGCTGGGGATTGGAAGCTGCAGCGGGGCAGATACGGACAAATTCTCCCGCTTTGGCCTGACGGCGGCCGCGGGAGCCGTGGTGAAGGCCCCCCTGATCGAGGAGTGCTGGGCCAGTTTTGAATGCCGGCTTGCGGACAGCGTCCTGGTCAACAAGTACAACTTTTTCATTTTCGAGGTGGTCCGCGCCTGGGTAGCCTCCACCACGCGTTATCCCCGTACCCTGCATTACCGGGGCGATGGGCTGTTCATGACCTCGGGAAAGCATATCCGCTTTCCCTTCAAGGGCTGAGGAGGCCGATCCAGCTTCAGAGGCTGGCCATGTCGATCACAAAGCGGTATTTGACATCTCCTTTCAGCATGCGTTCGTATGCTTCATTGATGTACTGCATGGGAATGACCTCCACATCAGCGCTGATGCCATGCTCCGCGCAGTAATCCAGCATCTCCTGGGTCTCCGGCAGGCCGCCGATCATGGAGCCCGCCAGGCTTACCCGCCCCCTGACCAGGCTGAAGCCCTGGACTTCGATGGGCTGGGGCGGAATGCCTACGCAGACCATGACGCCATTGGTCTTCAGCATGCCCAGATAACGATCATGATCATGCGTGGCCGACACGCTGTCCAGGATGAAATCGAATCGCCGTGTCAGGGGCTTGAGCTGCCGCGGGTCGCTGGTCAGGACGAAATGATGGGCCCCCAGGCGGCGCGCGTCGGCTTCTTTTGCGGGGGAGCTGCTCAGCATGGTCACCTCGGCGCCGAAGGAGGCGGCGAACTTGACGGCCATATGACCCAGTCCGCCCAGGCCCAGCACAGCGACCCGCTGCCCCTGGCCGACTTTCCAGTGTTTCAGCGGGGAATAGGTGGTGATGCCCGCACAGAGCAGCGGTGCGGCGCCTTCAAGGGGAAGCCTTTCGGAGATGTGGAGCACGAAGTGCTCATCGACGACGATGTGGTTGGAATACCCGCCGTAGGTCACTCCGCCACTCTTCTTGTCGGGGGCGTTGTAGGTGCCGGTGAAGCCCTGGAGGCAGTACTGCTCCAGCCCTTCCCTGCAATTGTCGCATTCCCGGCAGGAATCGACGAGGCAACCCACGCCCACCAGGTCACCGGTCTTGAATTTTTTGACGTGCGCCCCCACCCGGGTGACCCTGCCCACGATCTCATGGCCGGGCACGATGGGATAGGTGGTATTGTCCCATTCGTTGCGGACCTGGTGAAGGTCCGAATGGCATACCCCGCAGAAGAGGATGTCGAGATGCACGTCGTGTGGCCCCGGCGCTCTTCTGGAAAAGCTGAAAGGTCCCAGGGGCTCTGTCGCCCCCTGGGCGGCGAATCCTTTGGCTGCTGTCATGTGCATGATGGTTAGGGGTTTCGGCTGTTCATCAGGGTTGCTGCACAGCGCTGTCCTCCGTGGCGGGGAAGGACCCTCCCGAAGGATCCATGCCCCGGAGCGGCGGGTGCAGTAAAGCTACGCAAAATCACCCGAGCCGGTAAGGAAGGTTGGAGGAGCGGCGCCGCCTCTATGCAGGCGATGGAAATCACCCGCAAATTGTCTATTTTGTTTGCTATTTTGGTCCCCTAAACATTCACCGGCGACAGGCCTTGGGCCCTGTCCCCAACAATCCCCTCAGATGGCCAAGGATCCTTATTCAGCTTCGAGACGGAAATTCCTGTTTAACGCCGCAGCTGCGGCGATTACCCCGCCCCTGCTCCTGCGCAGCCTGGGCAGCGCGGCTGCTCCCAGGGCCGGCAAGCTGCGCCATGCCTGTATCGGCGTGGGCGGCATGGGCGCCTATGACCTGCAGAACTTCAAGTCCCATCCGGGCGTGGAGATCGTAGCGCTCTGCGATGTGGATGCCAACAACCTGAAGAAGGCGGCGGAGATCATTCCCGGCGCCAGGACCTATACCGACTGGCGGGAGCTGCTCGCCAAGGAAGCCGGCCGCATCGATTCGGTGAATGTCACGGTGCCCGACCACAACCATTACATCATCGCCAGCAGCGCCATCGCCGCGGGCAAGCACGTATACTGCCAAAAGCCGCTCTGCCATGACCTGGCCGAGGTACGGGCCCTGACCCGGGCCGCGGAGAAGGCCGGCGTGGTGACCCAGCTGGGTACCCAGATCGCCGCTACGGCAGGCGACCGCACGGCGGTGCAATGGCTGCGGGACGGGGTCATCGGCCGCGTCCGCCACGCTTATCTCTGCTCCAACCGCCCCGGCGCGGTGGAGACCTACCGCCTGGTCGGCCCCCGTCCCGCGCAGGGACAGGAGCCGCCCTCCACGCTGGACTGGGACAAATGGATCGGCACGGCGCCCATGAGGCCCTATGCGCCGGACATTTACCACCAGACCAAATGGCGGGCCTGGCAGGACTTCGGGACGGGATGGTCGGGCGACATCGGCTGCCATATTTTTGATGCGGTGTGGAAAGGCCTGGAGCTGGAGGCGCCACTCTCCGTGATCGCGGAGGTGCAGGACTCCTGGAAGGCTTCGCCGGCGCGCAGGGCCGACACCTGGCCCCAGGGCGACCACATCACCTGGCAGTTTCCTGCCAACGCACGCACAGACGCCGGCGGCCTGACGGTGGAGTGGTTCGACGGGGCGTTTTATCCGCCTGAAAAGATCCGGGCCCTGTACTCGGTAGAAAAATACCCGGCCGAGTCGGCCATGCTGATCGGCGAAAAGGGGGCCCTCCTGGTGCCGCACGGCGGCACGCCGGTCCTGCTTCCCGAGGAACGGTTCAAGGCGGTGCAGCGGCCGGCGCTGGAGAACCAGAATCATTACCACAATTTCGTGGACGCCTGCCTGGGGGGCAAGAAGACCGAATCGTATTTCGGGCGCTCCGGCCCCATGACCGAGACCGTATTGCTGGGGACGGTCGCCATACGGGTCCCCGACACCCTGCTGCACTGGGATGCGCGGCGCATGCGCTTCCCCGGTCATCCCGAGGCGGAAAAATACGTGCGCCGTCACTACCGCAAAGGCTGGGAAGCCCGCCTTTAGCTGGAAGGGCCTGCGGACGAACAACTTATCCTGAACACAACCACCTGTCATGAACGAAAACCATTTTACACGCCGGAATTTTCTGAAGGGCGCTACGGCCACCGTCGCGCTGTCTGCCCTGGGTGGCCGGGCCATGGGCCTGGCCGCTCCCGACAAAGTGTACCGCGTCGGGCTGATCGGCACCGGCTGGTATGGCAAGAGCGATCTGTTCCGCCTGATCCAGGTGTCTCCCGTCGAGGTGGTCGCGCTCTGCGATGTGGACAGGCATCAGCTGGAAAACGCGGCGGCCATGGTGGCGCAGCGCCAACGCTCGCGCGCGACGCCCAAACTCTATGGCGACTACCGGAAAATGCTGGCGGAGAATAAACTGGACATCGTGCTTGTCGGGACGCCGGATCACTGGCATGCCCTGATCATGATCGCGGCGGTAAAAGCCGGCGCCCATGTGTATGTGCAGAAGCCCATCAGTGTGGACGTGATCGAAGGAGAGGCCATGGTGGCTGCGGCCCGCAAATACAACCGGGTGGTGCAGGTCGGCACCCAGCGCAAGAGCACCCCCCACCTCATCGAAGCCAAGGAAAAAATCGTCGAAGCCGGTCTGCTGGGCAAGGTATCCCATGTGGAAATGTGCTGCTATTACCATATGCGCAACAACGGCAACCCGCCCGTGCAGCCGGTGCCGGACTTTTTCGACTATGAGATGTGGACCGGTCCGGCGCCCATGCGGCCCTATGACGGCCTCCCCCATGTACGCTGGTGGCGTACCTTCATGGAATACGGCAACGGCATCATGGGGGACATGTGCATCCACATGTTCGACACCGTGCGCTGGATGCTGAAGCTCGGCTGGCCCAAGCGCATCAGCTCTACCGGCGGCATTTATGTCCAGAAAGGGGGTAAGTCCAATATCGCCGACACGCAGTCCGCCCTGTTTGAATATGACGAGCTGAACTGCATCTGGCAGCACCGCACCTGGGGTACGCCGGCCGACCCTGACTATCCCTGGTCGTTCAAGCTCTACGGAGAAAAAGGTACCCTGAAGGCCAGCACCATGCAATACGACTTCATTCCCGAAGGGAAGGGTGAGAAGATCCACGGGGACGTGGTCTATGAAAAGGAGAAGTATCCCGAAGACCTGACCGAGCCGGAAATCGAACTGAACGCAGCGCCCGCTACCCGGCGTCATATGCTCAATTTCCTCCAGGCCATTGAACATGGTGGCCGCCCCGTCGCCGACATAGAGGAAGGACATATTTCTACCGCGAGCTGTCTGATCGCCAACCTGTCCATGCAGACCGGCAGGGCCATGACCTATGACCCTGTACACCGGCAGATCCTCAACGACCCCGAAGCCACGGCCCTGCTGCGCCGCAGCTACCGGAGCCCCTGGGTGCACCCGGAGCCCGACAGGGTATAGGCCCCCCACAAGCCGGCATGCCCGCCCCTGGTGGCATTCCGAACCGAGCCCGACTGGTCTGTAAGGATTTCCCTGCGTCTGCAACTAACCTTTCAACATCCCTGCCCGACCCAGGCAGGTGAATACCGGAAAAGTATGGACGCAGGATCTTTTTTGCAGGACCTGGAGAGGCATCAGGGCATCATCCATAAAATCTGCCGCATTTACCGCCAGACCGTCGAAGACCGGGAAGACCTCTTTCAGGAGATCGTGTTCCAGTTGTGGCGGTCCGCACCCGGTTTCCGCGGCGAGGCCGCCTTCAGCACCTGGATGTACCGGATCGCCCTCAGCACCGCCATAGCGACCTTCCGCCGGAAAAAGCCTGATATCCGCTACCTGCCCGAGCTGCCCGAACATGCCGAGGCGCCGGAGCCTCACAGCCACAGGGAAGAAGCCCTGCTGGAAGCCCTCAGCCGGCTGGAGCCCGATGAAAAGGCGCTGATCACCCTGTACCTGGAGGACCTGAGCTACCGCGAGATCGCCGGCATCACGGGGCTGACGGAGAACGCCGTCGGCGCCCGCCTCAGCCGGCTGAGAAAGAAAATTCAACAACTCATAAACATAGAGCCATGACCAACGACCCACTTATGGCGGCCTGGAACAACCTGCAGGCCGCGCCGCGCAGCGGCGAAGAACTCCATGCCATGCGGCTGGAGCGCCGCCATCCCGTCCTGAAGCAGATCAGGCGACAGCTGCTTGTCGAGGCGATCGCCCTGGCGGCGCTGCTGACCGTGTACAACGACATTTTCGATGGCGGGCGCCGGCCCGCCTACGCCCATGCAGCACTTGTCGCGGCAGCGCTGCTGCTCATCGTCCACAATCTGGCGGGGTATTTTCTGAGCCGGCATCATCCCGGGGGGAACAACCTGCGCGAGATGTTGACGAGGCAAGTCTCCCGCTGGAAGCGGTATGCCGTCTTCTCGGTAGGTATCCGCGCCCTGTGGGCGCTGGGCCTGGCCTTGTTTTTCGGTTCACTCAGCGGCTGGCAGGGATACCGGGTCTGGATATGGGTAGGGATCGCCCTGATTTTCCTCGTGCAGATGGTCTGGCTGTCCTGGATATGGGCAGGCAGGATCCGGGAGCTGAGGCGGGCCGCCGATGGCTTCATGCCGGAGGAAGCCTAAGCGGTCCCGCGGCCTGCTTTCATGCCAGGATGCCCGCTATGCGTTCCAGCTCGTCGGGGCTAAATGCCAGGTTCTTCAGGCTTTCCAGGGAGTCGCTCAGCTGTGCGGGCCGGCTGACGCCGATCAGTACGGAGGTGATGCGCGGGTCCTTCAGCAGCCAGGCCAGGGCCATCTGGGCCAGGGACTGGCCCCGTTCCTGGGCGATGGCATCCAGACGCCTGACCTTGTCCAGGGTTTCCTCGGTGACCTGACTCTCCTGCAGGAAGCCGCTGGGCTTGGCCGCCCTGGAGTCGGCGGGAATGCCCTGCAGGTAGCGGTTGGTGAGCAGGCCCTGCGCCAGCGGCGAGAAGGGAATGCAGCCCACACCTTCCCCTTCCAGCACATCGAGCAGGCCGTTTTCCACCCAGCGCTCCAGCATGGAGTATTTGGGCTGATGGATCAGGCAGGGCGTGCCCAGGGACTTCAATATCCCTATGGCCTTCGCCGCCTCCTCGGCGGGATAGTTCGAGATGCCGGCGTACAGGGCTTTGCCCTGGCGGACGATGAGGTCCAGCGCAACCATGGTCTCCTCCAGCGGGGTGTCGGGATCGGGGCGGTGATGGTAAAAGATGTCCACGTAGTCCAGCCCCAAGCGGCGCAGGCTCTGGTCCAGGCTGGCGACGAGATATTTTTTGGATCCCCAGTCGCCATAGGGACCTTCCCACATGGTATACCCCGCCTTGGAGGAGATGATCATTTCATCCCGGTATCCACGAAAATCCTCCCTGAGTATGCGCCCAAAGTTTTCCTCGGCTGAGCCCGGCGGCGGGCCGTAGTTGTTGGCCAGGTCGAAATGCGTGATGCCGGAGTCGAAGGCCAGCCGGAGGATCTGCCGGCTGTTCTCCAACACATCCACATGCCCGAAGTTGTGCCAAAGGCCCAGGGAGATCGCCGGGAGCCGGATGCCGCTGCGCCCGCAGCGGCGGTAGGTCATGTGGTCATACCGGCGGGGGAAAGGGGAATATTGCATGCAGTTGAGTTGAGCGCCAAAAATAGCACAAAAGCCTTGGGCAGGCAAGGCGCATTCCTGCTCCATGGTCAGAACGGCAACTCCGGGAAATAAGGACATGCCTTCGGGAAATACTGCTCCTTCCGCCTGGGAAGAGATGCTGTTTCTTTGCGGCTGAAGGGTTATCCCCGGAGAAAAAAAACCAATACGTTTAGCATGCAGAAGCCATGTGCATCCTGGGCGCCTTTCTTGCTGCGCCTGATTACCGGTTATGGGTTTATGGTTCATGGCTGGGCGAAGCTGAGCCGCGGCACAGCCGGCTTCGAGCAGCTCCTGGCCAGGGCGGACGTGCCCTTACCGCATATATGGGCTGTGCTGGTGCCCTATGTGGAGCTGCTGGGGGGGCTGGGCATTTTGGTGGGCGCCTACGTCGCCTGGATGGCCATCCCGCTGGCCGCGACCATGCTGGTTGCTATGGTGAGCGTCCAGCTTCGTTACGGGTTCAGCTCCGTGAATACCGTGGGGCTCACGCCGGAAGGCCCCGTTTTTGGGCCTCCGGGCTATGAGATCAACCTGCTGTATATCGCCAGCCTG
>CBINPH010000006.1:0-23446 GCA_966252445.1 uncultured Chitinophagaceae bacterium
GGGCAAGTTTCCCTTGTCCGCCTCCGGGAAGGCCAGTGCGGCCGGGGCACCCGAAGGGTTTATCAAGGTCATCTTTGACGCCAAATACGGAGAATGGCTGGGGACGCACATGATCGGCTACAATGTCACCGAAATGATCGCGGAGACCGTCCTCGGGCGAAAGCTGGAGACCACGTACCAGGAGGTGTTGAATGCTATACACCCCCATCCCACCATCAGCGAATCCATCAAAGATGCCATAGAAGTGGCCTACGGAGAGGCCATCCACTTGTAATCGCCCCGACCGAGGGTCAGCTTTTGCCGGTATAGATGATGCGCCAGACCATGCCCTTGGCATCGCTGGTCAGGTACATCGAACCGTCGGGTCCCTGGGCAAGTCCGGTAGGACGGTATTTGGCGTCGCCGGGTCCCTTCAGCGTATCCACGCCCTTGAAGCCGTCGGCAAAAACCTCGAAGTCGCTGCTGCCCGCAGGCTTATCTCCATTGAAGGGCACATACACTACTTTATAACCTTGCTGGGGCAGGGGTGCACGGTTCCAGGAGCCATGGAAGGCGATGAACGCACCTCCCTGGTAGCTGGCGGGGAACTGCTTGCCTGTATAGAAGAGCAAGCCGTTTGGTGCCCAGTGGCCGGGGAAGGCCATGATGGGATCTTCATATTGGCCGGACGGGACCGCCTTTTTCCCGTCGCCCCCGTATTCCGGACATACCATGAACTTCTTTTGCTGCTGGTCATAGTAGGCGTAAGGCCAGCCGTAGTTGGCCCCTTCCCGGAAAAGCAGGAATTCTTCGGCTGGCAGCTCGGCGCTCTGCTGTTCGGTGTAAAAGTCCGGGTAGAGCTGGTGGAGCTGATCGCGGCCGTGCATGCAGGCGTATAGTTTGTGGGTGACGGGATTCCAGGCGAGGGCTACGCAGTTCCGGATGCCGGTGACATACCTGGATCCGCCGCTTTCCTGGGTCTGTCCCGGCTGGTCAGCGTTGAAACGCCAGATGCCGGCATGCTGCTCCAGCAGGGGGCAGGGCTTCATGCCTGGTGAGCCTTCCGTACGGTCTGTTTCCTGGCAGGCGTTAGATGGCGCGCCCACGTTTACATAGAGATTGCCCTGCTCGTCAAAGGCTATGGATTTGGCCTCATGTTCGTGTTGTACGGGCAGGCTGGCGATGAGCTCGGCCGTGGTATCCGGCAACAGCGCGTCCTCCTGCAGGCGGTAGCGGAAAATGGCAGTGTCACTGCCGAAATACAGGTAACCGTTGTGGATGCCGATGCCTGTGCCGCGGCCCTTGTCCCCGAAATACTGTATCACGTCGGCCACGCCGTCCCCTGAGGTGTCGCGGAGCGCGGCTATACTACCGCCGTTATGCACGGCGTTAAGGGCTATGTACAGGTCCCCGTTGTCCCGCACCACCACGTGGCGGGCGGCGCCGATGTGGCTGGCGACGACAACGGCATGAAAGCCTTCGGGAAGCGTCATGCCCCCATTGGTGGAATCGTATTGCAGCCCGGCAAGGGATGTCCCGCCCCCGGTGGAAGGCGACTGGCAGGATTGCAGCCCCCAGGCGAGCAGGAGGGCCAGTACAGCAGCATAAGAACGCATGGCAACGGTTTTACGGTGAAGGGTATGGATAACAAATATAACCTTTTCGGCCCTCGGCGGCAACTGTTGCGGTTTGATCGGGAGCACGCGAGCAGCGGATATGGTACAATGGTTTAATTATCATATGTTTGTGCATACAGATGCCGGGATGGACGGCCCGGCGTACAGCCCCAACGGTATGCAGATGGTCAGGGAAGGATTTGCCGACAAAAAGAGATGCCCGGCGTGGGCCTGGGGCCTGGCCCTGCTGTGCCTGGTCTGTTCCTCCTGTGCGCGGGTGATGGTACAGCAGGGCGACGCCTCCTATTATGCCAATAAATTCAAGGGAAGGCGGACGGCCAGCGGCGAGATCTTCCGCCAGCATAAACGGACGGCGGCCAGCCTGACCATCCCTTTCGGCACCAAGGTGCGCGTGACCAACCTCCGGAACGGAAAGACCGTCAAGGTACGCATCAACGACCGCGGCCCCTATGTTCAGGGGCGGATCATCGATCTCTCCAAAAAGGCGGCCCGCCGGCTGGATATGATCAGGGATGGGGTGGTCCCGGTGCGGCTGAAGTACAAGGTGCGCCGTTAGGCGACCCTGCCTATATCTGATTTAACCGTATTTTTACGGCCTGCACGGCCCGGTATGGGCCATAAGTGACCATGAAAGCCAACCTGCGCATTGCCGCCAAATACCTGGGATACAGGCTCCAAGCCGGCGGGCGACACCGGGTGCACTCCCCGTTCGTCTACGCGTTGCTGGAGGATGTGCTGCTTGATTCGAGGAACTATTACGCCTTTGGCGCCATAGAGAAGCGGCGCCAGGCCCTGTACCGGGACGAACGCTCCATCAGGGTCAGGGACTACGGCGCCGGCTCCCTGGTGGACGGGGCGGGGGAGCGGCGCATAGCCGATATAGCGCGTCATGCTGCGAAGCCCCCCAAATTCGGGCGTTTGCTGTTCCGCCTGGTGCAGCGCCTGCAGCCGGACACGGTCCTGGAGCTGGGCACCTCGCTGGGTATCTCCACCGCCTATATGGCCGCGGCGCGTTCGGCCGCCCGGGTGGTGACCCTGGAAGGCTGCCCGGAAACGGCAGCCGTCGCCCGTCAGACCTTTTCCAGCCTGGCCCTTCCCCACATCGAGGTTCTGGAAGGTCATTTCGACGATACCCTGGCCACCGTCCTGAGACAGCTGCCCCGGCTGGATATGGCCTTTCTCGACGGCAACCACAGAAAAGAGCCGACACTGCGTTATTTCTCCCAATGCCTTACCCGCACCCACGCCGACAGTGTGCTCGTCTTCGACGACATCCACTGGACCAGGGACATGGAAGAAGCCTGGGAGGAGATCAAGGCCCATCCTTCGGTGACCCTGTCCATAGACCTGTTCTTTATGGGCCTGGTGTTTTTCCGGGAGGAGATCCGGGAAAAGCAGCATTTTATCCTGCGGTACTGAGCCCTTTGCATTTGCTTCAATTGTCGTATTTTGGGAATCCCGGCCCTACACAAGCCGGGTTCTACTGTTGCCGTTCTGACCGCCAATGACCGATGCTATGCAAAGACTCCTGCCCCTGTTTTCCGCCCTGCTTCTGCTCTTGGGCTCCTGCGCGCCGAAGACAGAGCCGCCACGGCGGCCCAATATCATCTTCATCATGTCGGATGACCTCTCCGATCAGGTGCTCAGCGCCTACAGCAGCCGCCTGATGAGGACACCCAACATCGACCGCATTGCGCATGACGGTATGCTGTTCAGGAACTGCTTCGTGACCAATTCGCTGTGCAGTCCGAGCCGGGCGGTGATCCTGTCGGGCATGTACAGCCACCTGACGGGAGCCCGCGACAATTCTTTTTCCATGGGCATGGATTCGGATGTGGTGACTTTTCCCATGCTCCTGCAACAGGCGGGGTATCAGACGGCGCTGGTGGGCAAATGGCACCTGGTGGATCCCCCGCGCGGCTTCGACTATTCCTCGGTGCTGATCGACCAGGGCCAGTATTATAATCCTGATTTCATTACAGACGGGGATACGGCGCGCGTGCATGGCTATGTGACGAACATCACCATGGACAAGGCCCTGGAGTGGCTGCAGACGATGCGGGATACCGCCGAACCGTTCTGCATCATGATCCACAACAAGGCGCCGCACCGCAACTGGCTTCCCGATACAGCAGACCTGAACGAATTCGAAGATGACCTCCCCCTGCCCGCCACGCTGTACGATGACTATAGTGGCCGGGGGCGCGCTGCCCACGAGCAGATGATGGAAATAGGGGAGAACCTGCATTTGCCGAGCGATCTCAAAGTGGGGGCGTCGGTGCAGAACAAGTCGGGGGGCTGGCCCGTGGGCGAGTTCAGGCGCATGGACTCCGCCCAGCGCAACACCCTGATCAGGTTCTATGCCCGCGAAGACGCGCGGGTGGATACCGCCAGGATGACGCGCAAGGAATATGTCGCCTGGAAATACCAGCGGTACATCAAAGACTATCTCCGGTGCATCCGCTCCATAGACCGCAATGTGGGCCGCTTGTTGGATTACCTCCAGCAGGCGGGCCTGCTGGATAATTCCCTGGTCGTATTTACCTCCGATCAGGGCTTTTACCTCGGCGAACACGGCTGGTTCGACAAACGCTTCATGTATGAACAGTCGCTGCGGACGCCCCTGCTGGTGCGGTATCCGCCCATGATCCGCGCGGGGTCGACCTGCGACGCCATGGCTATGAACCTGGATTTCGCCCCCACCTTCCTCTCCCTCGCCGGCGTGAAGGTGCCCGACAACATGCAGGGGGCCTCCCTGCTGCCGCTCTTCCGCGGAGAAGTGCCGGGCGACTGGAGGCATGCGGTGTATTATCACTATTACGAATATCCGGGTTGGCATGCGGTCAAGCGCCACTATGGTGTGCGCACGGAACGCTATAAGCTGATGCACTTTTATGACGACATCGACGAATGGGAGATGTATGATCTCAAGAAAGACCCGCAGGAGATGCACAACGTCTATGGGGACCCCGCCTATAAGGGCGTACAGGATTCCCTGTACCGCCAGTTGCGGGAACTTCAGCAGCAGTACGGGGACTCGGATTCTCTGGCACAACAGATCCTGAAGCATGACCGTCCCATGTTCGGCCGCCACCGGAACGTATATTGATGCAGGGACCGCTGCTTCAGGCCATGGCCTCTGCCAGGGATGCTGCAGCCGCCTCGATGATGGCCTCCAGGTCCTCCTGCTTGAGGGCATGACATAGGAACCAGCTTTCGAAAGGAGAGGGCGGCAGGTAAATGCCGCGGCGCAGCATGCCGTGGAAAAACTGCCGGAAGAGTTCATTGTTGGCTCCCGAGGCCGAGGCAAAATCCCGGATCGGGTACTCGGTAAAGAATACGCTCATCATCGAGCCGCAGCGGTTGATCTGATGAACGGCCCCTGCGCCACCCAGGGCCTTTTTCAGGCCGGACTCCAGGAAGGCCCCTTTTTCTTCCAGATCCCTGTAGATACCGGGGTTGCCTTGCAAGGCGCTCAACATGGCATAGCCGGCAGCCATAGCCAGCGGGTTGCCGCTGAGGGTGCCGGCCTGGTAAACCTTGCCGGCCGGCGCTATCTGGCTCATGAGGTCCCGGCTCCCGGCAAAGGCACCCACCGGCATGCCGCCCCCGATGATCTTTCCGAAGGTGACCAGGTCAGCCCGCACGCCAAACCGTTCCTGGGCGCCGCCGGCCCCCAGCCGGAAGCCCGTCATCACCTCGTCGAAAATAAGCAGCATGCCGTATTCATCGCAGAGGCTGCGCAGGCCTTCCAGGAACCCGGCCTCGGGCAGCACGCAGCCCATGTTGCCGGCGACCGGCTCGACAATGACGGCGGCGATGTCTTCGGGATGCGCTTCGGCCAGCCGCCGGACAGCCTGCAGGTCGTTGTAGGGGGCACTCCGCGTATCCGCCGCCGTAGCACCGGTCACCCCCGGTACCTGCTGTATACTTAGGGTGGCCACCCCGCTCCCCGCGCTGACCAGGAAGGTGTCGGCATGGCCATGGTAACAGCCTTCGAATTTGAGGACCTTGTTGCGGCCGGTATAGCCCCTGGCCAGCCGAACAGCGCTCATGCAGGCTTCCGTGCCGGAGTTCACCATGCGGACCATATCCACATGGGGCACCATGGAGACGATGAGTTTGGCCATGTCCGTTTCCAGGCGTGTGGGTGCACCGAAGGAGGTGCCGTCGCCGGCCCGCTGGCGGATGGCTTCGACAACAGGCCCGTAAGCATGTCCCAGGATCATCGGTCCCCAGGAATTGACCAGATCGATGTACCGGTTCCCGTCTTCATCATAGAGGTAAGCGCCTTCCGCCCGGCGGATAAAAGGAGGGACCCCTCCCACGCTGCGGAATGCCCGGACCGGAGAGTTGACCCCGCCCGGGATATATTGCTGGGCTTCGAGAAATAATTGTTCGCTGGTGTCGGTGCTCATAAGATGTACTGTTTGACCATGGATGCGCTCCGTGCGCAAACGCCGCTGTCACGGCGGCCGGCTACAGCCGCGAAAGTAAAGAAAATCCCTTTGCCATTGGCCGTGCGAGCGACCACGGAACCGCCGGCGGGCATTGACCGGATTTTGGTATATTTGTTCAAATACAGGGTCTATGCATCGCAGTATCAGACAGGTGGCGGTTTTGGGCTCCGGGGTCATGGGCTCACGCATCGCCTGCCACTTTGCCAACGCGGGTTTCCAGGTCTGGTTGCTCGATATCGTACCGCAGGCGCTGGCAGAAACGGAACAGGCGCAGGGCCTGACCCTGGATGACCCCACGGTGCGCAACAGGGTGGTGAACGCTTCCCTGCAGGCGGCCCTGAAGGCCAGCCCTTCCCCCGTCTTTACCCCCGGCACGGCCGCCCGGATACGGACGGGGAATTTTACGGATGACATGCCGGTGATCGCGGACTGCGACTGGGTCATCGAGGCCGTGGTGGAAAACCTGGACATCAAGCGCTCCGTGTTCGAGCAGGTGGAGCGGTACCGGAAGCCCGGCACGCTGGTCACCACCAACACGTCCGGCATACCCATCCACCTCATGAATGAAGGGCGGAGCGCGGACTTCCGTCAGCATTTCTGCGGCACCCATTTTTTCAATCCGCCCAGGTACCTGCCCCTGCTGGAGATCATTCCCACCGCCGATACCGACCCCGGTGTGGTGGACGACCTGATCCGTTTCGGCGACCTCTTCCTGGGCAAGTCGACCGTCCTTTGCAAGGATACCCCCGCCTTCATCGCCAACAGGGTGGGTGTTTTTTCCATCATGGCCGTCCTGTCCGCCATGGAGGCCCTGGGTCTGTCCATCGATGAGGTGGACGCCCTGACGGGCCCCGTGATCGGCCATCCCAAATCGGCCACGTTCCGCACGGGGGATGTGGTCGGCATTGACACCCTGGTCCGGGTGGCCCAGGGCCTCTATGCGCATTGCCCGGACGATGAAGCCCGGGCCTTGTTCCGCGTGCCCGCTTTCGTGGAAAAACTGGTCGCCGAGGGCCGGCTGGGCGACAAGACAGGCAGCGGCTTTTACAAGAAGGAAAAGGGCCCGGAGGGCTCCCGTATCCTGACCCTGGACATCCAGACCATGGCTTACCGGCCGAAGGAGAAAGCCCGCTTTCCCTCCCTGGAAGCCGCCAGGGCCTCGGAGGACCTGGGGGAGCGCCTCCGGGTCCTGCTGAAAGGACAGGATAAAGCGGGCGACTTCCTTCGCCGTTTCCATTACCACCTTTTCGCCTATGTGGCGCACCGGATACCGGAAATCGCCGATGAGGTCTATAAGATCGATGACGCCATGCGCGCCGGCTTCGGCTGGGCGCTGGGGCCTTTCGAGCTTTGGGACCTGCTCGGCGTCGCGCCCACGGTGGCGCAGATGGAAAAAGAGGGCATCGGCCTGCCCGCCTGGGTGAAGGACATGCTGCAGGCTGGTCACGAGCATTTTTACCAGGTGGAGGCGGGCGGCCGCCGTTACTACGACCAGCGTTCCGGCAGCTATGAGTCCATCCCCGGGACCGGGGCGTTCATCATCCTGGCGCACCGGAAGGAAGTATGGAAGAACAGCGTCTGCCGGGTCCTGGACCTGGGAGACGGGGTGCTGTGCGTGGACTGGAAGACCAAGATGAACACCATCGGTGGCGAGGTGATCACCGGCATCAATCGCGCCATAGCGATGGCCGAAGAAGGCTTCGCCGGCCTGGTGATCGGCAACGAGGGCGCGGCCTTTTCTGCGGGGGCCAACGTGGGGATGATCTTCATGATGGCCGCAGAACAGGAATGGGATGACCTGCACCAGGCGGTGAAGATGTTCCAGAACGCCAGCATGCGCATCCGGTATTCCGGGATACCAGTGGTGGTGGCCGCCCACGGCCTTACCCTGGGCGGCGGCTGCGAGCTCTGCCTGCATGCCGACCAGGTTCAGGCCGCCGCGGAAAGTTATTTCGGATTGGTGGAAATGGGTGTGGGGCTGATACCTGCGGGAGGCGGTTCCAAGGAACTTACCCTCCGGGCCAGTGCCGCCTACCGGCCCGGACAGGTCGAGCTGCCGGTGTTGCAGGATTGCTACCTCACCATCGCCACGGCCAAGGTCTCCGGCTCCGCCGCCGAGGCCTATGCCCTGAGACTGCTGCGGGAAGGCAGGGATGCGTATACGATGAACCCGCGCCGGCTTTTGCATGACGCCAAAAATGCGGTACTCGCCCTGGCGGAGAGGGGATACGTCCGGCCGGCCCCGGCGCGCATCAGGGTCTTGGGCCGGGAGGCGCTGGCGGCCATGCTCACGGGCATCAACGGCATGTGGAGAGGACAGTTCATCAGCGACCATGACCGCAAAATCGCCCAGAAGCTCGCCTGGGTCATGAGCGGCGGCGATCTCAGCCAGAGGAAGTGAGCGAGCAATATCTGCTGGACCCGGAACGCGAAGCGTTCGTGAGTCTCTGCGGCGAACGCACAACACTGGAACGCATAGAGAGCCTCCTGAAGACCGGCAAGACGCTCCGCAACTGAATAAGGGCAAAGGCATGGGAGAAGCATACCTGGACAGGGATAACGGGATTTTGTGGATCAGCTCTGTCCTGGTATTGTACGGCGATGCCGCCGACTCCGCGCTCGCGGCCCTGGTGGCCGCGGAGGTGGAGGCCGCCTGGAACGCCCCCGCCGCCACCCAGCCTATCGGCGGCCGTGCCTTCGGCGTGCGCTTCCGGGTCAGCGGCGATTGCCGCCGCGGTCTCGACGCGGGGGATGTCCACCGCAACCTGGATCCCCGCGTGAACTTCTTCCGGGTAGAAACCTTTTCCAGGCATCATGTCTCCTGTGTGGACGAGATCGGAAGCAATACCGGCTATTTCCTGGCGGATAACCTGCTGAATGGTTCGACTACGGCTGCCCACGAATACGGGCATACCCTGGGCCTGCCGCATCCGGCCGTGCTGGATATCCGGGGCCGCGGACAGCCCGGCATCATGTATCCACGCGGCACCCTGGTGGATGCTCCGTTCCAGTGGGACCCCGAGGCCCCCGCCGGCGCCCGCGGCGGAACCCTGAACCCGGCCTGCCGGAAAGTCCTGGCCAGCGACATCGCCGGCCTGGGTCTGGGAAGGCTGCACTGGAGCCGCGACGGGCGCGCCGTGGTGGGCGAATTCACCAACCTGTACCACGACAAGCACTAACGGGCCACCGCCATGGCCTTGCAGGCCTGCGGCGACCACAACCCTCCGCATATGACACCCGTCCTCCGCGTGCGCGGCATCACCAAATACTATGGCCGCCTGCCGGCCCTGCAGGACGTATCCTTCGAGGTACCGCCAGGCAGCGTGTTTGGCATCCTGGGTCCCAACGGCAGTGGGAAAACGACCCTGCTGGGCATTGTCACCGACGTGTTGAGGGCCCAGGCCGGCACGTACGCATGGTTCGACCGCCCGGGCAGCACGGCCCGCCACAAGGACGTGGGTGCTCTTCTGGAGACTCCCAACTTTTACCCTTATCTCTCCGTTGCCGACAACCTTCGCATCGCCGCCGCCGTCAAGGGATGCGCCGGGGCGGACGGCGACCGGGTGCTGAAGCTCACCTGCCTGAGCGAGCGGCGGCATACCCTGTTCAGGAGCCTGTCCCTGGGCATGAAGCAGCGGCTGGCCATCGCCTCAGCCCTGCTGGGCGATCCGCCGGTGCTGCTGCTGGACGAGCCCACCAACGGGCTGGATCCCCGCGGTATCGCCGATATCCGGGAGCTGCTGCGCCAGGCAGGAGAACAGGGCAAGACGGTCATTATGGCCAGCCACCTGCTCGACGAGGTGGAAAAAGTATGTACCCATGTCCTCATCCTGAAGCAGGGCCGTGTGTTGACCGGGGGACCCGTAGAGGAGGTCCTGGGCAGCGGGGAGCGCCTGGTGGCGGCGTCTGCGGACTTGGACCGGCTGCAGGGACTGCTGGCGGCGCATCCCGCCGTGCGCACTGTGCGGAAGGCTGGCGCGGGTCTGCAGGTCGAGCTCCGGGAGCCCCTGGCCCCCGAGGCCCTCAACGCCTATTGCTTCCAGCATGGCGTCGTGCTCAGCATGCTGCGGCGCCAGCCACGGAGCCTGGAAACCACTTTCATGGAATGGACCGGCACCGCTACCGGGCCCTCAAACGCGCTGTCATGAAAACGCTGTGGCATATCGAGTGGCTGAAAATACGCCGCTACCGTACCTTTTGGGTCTTCCTCTCCCTGTTTGTGCTGGTCATGGGGAGCACCAACTGGATCGTCTACCGCCTGGAAGGTCAGCTCCGCATCAGCAGCGGGGGACAGCTCCGCATGCACCTGTTCGAGTATCCCGCCATCTGGTCCACCACCGCCTGGTGCGGAGGCTTCAGCGTGCTCCTGCTGGGGCTGCTGCTGGTGATCCTGGTCACCAACGAATGGGCTTTCCGCACCCACCGCCAGCAGGTCATCGACGGGATGGGTCGTACCCGGTTCATGGGCAGCCAGTGGCTGATGGCCGCCGTGCTGGCTGTCTTTGCCTGGCTGCTCTATGTAGGCATCACCTTGCTCATCGGCGGCCTGGGCAGCGATGCCTTAGCCTGGGAAGGGCTCCGGTACGCGCTGTACTTTCTGGTCAGGACGGTGCTCATCCTCTCCCTGGCCCTTGTCCTGGCACTGTGGCTGAAGCGCGCGGGGCTTGCCATCGCCCTCTACCTGGTGTATGTCCTGCTGGGAGAGGCTATCCTGCGCTTCATCATCAACCTGTGGACGGATGGCTGGGGCGTATACCTGCCCCTGTCGGCCGCCGGCCACCTGATCAGCAACCCCCTTGCCCACCTGATACCTGAGTATGGACGCGTCCTGCCGGCTTACGGCATGGTGGCGCTCTGCCTGGGATACGCCGTGCTGTTCGTGGCCCTGTCCCTGGGCCATATCCGGAGGGCGGATCTGTAGCCCAAGGCCATTCCGCCTTTTACCGCTACCTTTGGGTTCACTATGGAAAACAGCAGCCCCCCGCATTCTGACCAGCCTGCTCCCATTATCCTGGTCACCAACGACGATGGGATCACCGCCCCGGGCATCAGGGCGCTGGTGGAAGCCGTGCGGCCCCTGGGCACGGTGGTCGTGGTGGCCCCGGACAGCCCGCAGTCGGGCATGGGGCATGCCATCACCATAGGCACGCCGCTGCGCCTGCATCCTGTGGATGTCTTCGAGGGCATCGAAGCATACCAGTGTTCGGGTACGCCGGTGGACTGTGTTAAGCTGGCCAGGGACAAGATCCTGCACCGGGCGCCGGATATCTGTGTCAGCGGCATCAACCACGGCGCCAACCATTCCATCAACATTATTTATTCCGGGACCATGAGCGCCGCCATGGAGGCGGCCATAGAGGGCATCCCTTCGGCGGGCTTTTCCCTGCTGGAGTACAATTACGATGCAGACTTCGGCCTGGCCAAGGAATCGGCCTACAAGATCACCCGGAAAATGCTGGAAAGTTCCCTGCCCAGGGGCGCCCTTTTTAATGTCAATATCCCTCCTGTGCCGGCAGACAAGTGCGCGGGCATCCGCATCTGCCGCCAGGCCCATGCCAAATGGGAGGAAGCCTTTGACGAGCGAAGGGATCCCCACGGCGAAAAATATTATTGGCTGACAGGTGAATTCCGCAACCTGGATGACGGGAAGGACACGGATGTCTGGGCCCTGGAGAACGATTATGTCTCGGTGGTGCCGGTCCAGTTCGACCTGACGGATTACAGGTTGCGCACACAACTGGAAAAACAGTGGCAATTCTGAACCTCCTGCGCAAGGATCATTTCTTCCTGGGGCTGGTATTGGGTATACTGGCGCCCCTGGTGGGGTTCTTGGT
The DNA here is from genome assembly GCA_966252445.1 of uncultured Chitinophagaceae bacterium. Lineage (GTDB taxonomy): Bacteria > Bacteroidota > Bacteroidia > Chitinophagales > Chitinophagaceae > CBINPH01. Next base: position 11,911 of record CBINPH010000006.1, read on the forward strand.
GTTCTACCTGCTCAAGTTCTTTCCCCTGGGGCAGTCCATCCAGTCGTATCTGCACCTGTTCCGCGAACAACGCTTTCTTATTCCCAAGGTCATGAGCCTCAGCCTGCTGGCCAATGCCCTGGTGTTCTTCGGGTACACCCATTACCACAAGGACGAGACCTCCCGCGGCGTACTGCTGGCGACGTTGGTGTATGCTGTGGTGATCATCCTTTTCAAGCTGTAGCCGCAGGGAACTTTGTACCTTCGCCGCACCACTATGCGCTATTACCTCATTGCCGGAGAAGCCTCCGGCGACCTCCATGGCAGCAACCTGATCCGCAGCCTCCGCAGGCTGGATGCCGGCGCGGAGCTGCGGGCCTGGGGCGGTGACCTCATGCAGGCCGCGGGGGCGACGCTGGTCAAGCACTACCGGGAGCTGGCCTTCATGGGCTTCGCCGAAGTGTTGCTGCATCTGCGGACCATCTTGCGCAACCTGGCCTTCTGCAAAAGCGACGTCAAAGCCTTCGGCCCCGATGTGCTCATCCTCATTGACTATCCCGGCTTCAACCTCCGCATCGCCGAATGGGCGCACGAGCAGGGCTATCGCGTGGTCTACTATATCTCTCCGCAGGTCTGGGCATGGAAGGAGAGCCGGGTCCATGCGATCCGGCGTTTTGTCGACAAGATGCTCGTCATTCTGCCCTTTGAAAAGGCTTTTTATCAGCAGCGGGGTTACGAGGTGGAATATGTGGGGCATCCCCTGCTGGAGGTTGTGCGCCAGGCGCGGGAAGAGGGGGCGGGAGCGCCCCTGGCGGACAAGCCCATCATCGCCTTGCTCCCCGGCAGCCGCGCCCAGGAGGTGATGCGTAAGTTGCCGGTGATGCTGGAGATGGTGCCGCATTTCCCGGACTATGCCTTCGTGCTGGCGCGGGCGCCGCACCTGGAAGACCGCTTGCTGGACCCCATGCTCGCCGCCTATCCCCAGGTCCGCACGGTGCAGGGCCGCACATATGACCTGCTGATGCAGGCGTCGGCCGCCCTGGTGACCTCTGGCACCGCCACGTTGGAAACGGCGCTCTTCGGTGTCCCCGAGGTGGTTTGTTACCGCGGGGGAGCGCTGTCATACTGGCTGGCCCGCCGCCTGGTGAAAGTGAAATACATTTCCCTGGTCAACCTGATCATGGATCGCGCGGTGGTCACCGAGTTGATCCAGGATGACCTGACCGCGGAAAATCTGCAAAGGGAGCTGGCGGCCATTCTGCAGGGCCCGCGGCGGGAAGCCATGCAAGAGGCCTTCCGAGGCCTCTGGGAGAAGCTCGACGAAGGCGATGCCTCCCGGCGCGCCGCCGAGCACATCATCGCCTTGCTCAACGCAGCAGATACCGCACCAGGCGGATGAGCAGGATGATGACGCAGATCAGGAACAGCAGGATGGATATGCGGTTCATCCCGTGCATGAGCTTCAGGTAGGTGGTATGCGGAGCGCCGGGATCCTTTTTTTTCAGGAAGAGGTATCGCAATATCTGGTCCCACACTTTCTTCATCCCGTAAAATTACGCAATTGCGGCTTTTGAGATTTCAAAAAATGGCTATCTTTGCCGCCCGGCAGGCATGGGGGCAACAACCGTGATCCCGTGCCGTCCGCCCCGCGGGGGTTTAGCTCAGCTGGTAGAGCGTTTGCATGGCATGCAAAAGGTCACCGGTTCGACTCCGGTAACCTCCACCAGACATTAGGGATTGCCCAGCGGATGGTCAAGTCACCTAAACATGGTTTTAAAGCCACCCTTGTTACAGGGTGGCTTTTTTCATGGGATATGTCCTCCAGCTCCTCATCCACATCATACCCTGGGCAGGCTGCCTCCTCCAGGAACATCACGACCCCACAGGCTGTCTGAACACACCCCGGCATTCTTTTTACCTTTGCCTGCATGTCCCTGCCCGTATATACGCCATTGCTGCGCACCGTCAACGTGGTACGCTACGTCATGCCTTTGCGCGAAGGCGGGTCCCTGCCGGCTATCGTGGAGGCGGATGACGGGTTTATGTATGTGTTGAAGTTCCGTGGCGCGGGGCAGGGCGTGAAGGCCCTGGTAGCCGAGCTGATCGGCGGGGAGCTGGCCCGGGCCTGCGGGATGAAAGTGCCGGAGATCGTCTTTCTGCAGCTGGACCCGGCCTATGGCCGCTCCGAGCCGGATGAAGAGATACAGGATCTGCTGAAGGCCAGCGCAGGCCTTAACCTGGGCCTGCATTATCTTTCCGGTGCCATCACCTATGACCCTGCCGTGAATGTCTTGGAGCCCGACCTGGCCTCCCGCATTGTATGGCTGGACGCCCTGCTCACCAATGTCGACCGTACGGCGCGCAACACCAACATGCTGATGTGGCGCCGCGAGCTCTGGCTTATCGATCATGGGGCCTGCCTGTACTTTCATCATGCGGGCACCGATGCGGAAGAAGCGGCCCGCCGGCCTTTTCCCATGATCAAGGATCATGTCTTGCTGGCGCAGGCCGCCGCGTTGCCGGCGGCGGATGACGCCCTGCGCAGCCGGCTGACGCCGGCGCTCATCCGCGCCGTGGTGTCCCAGCTGCCTGCCGGGTGGCTGCCCACAGGGGCAGAGCAGCAGGCCCGGGAGATGTACTATCGCTTTCTGACGGCACGCCTCGCGCATGCCGGTTTATTCTTAAATGAAGCGCTCCATGCCAGGGAAACATGCCTTTGAATATGCCGTGATCCGCGTGGTGCCCCAGGTCGAACGGGAGGAGTTCATCAACGTGGGCGTCATCGTCTACTGCCGGGACCTCGGCTTCCTGGAGACACAGATCCGCTTCGACGAGGCGCGGCTCTGCGCCTTCCCTGCCGAGCTGGACGCCGCCGAGGTGTCGCGTTATCTGGAGGCCGTCGCCCGCATCTGTGCAGGTGACGACGGCGCGGGCCCCATGGCCCGGCTGGATCCCGCATCCAGGTTCCGCTGGCTCACGGCGAAGCGCAGCACCGTGGTGCAGACCTCCGATATCCATGTGGGCCTCTGCGATGATCCGCAGCAGACCCTGCATCAGCTGTACACCGACATGGTGCTCTGACAGGCGAGGGGCATGGCCCGTCCGCCGGACCTGACTTTTTCAGGCGATAGCCCCGAAGATCTGTATCTGCGCATTATTTTTACCGCATGAGAAGGGATATGTTACCGAGGCCATGGCGCCGGGCGATGACCTTGCTGGCGCTGCTTCTGTGGGGTACGCCGGCGCTGGCGCAGGATGGCGCCCAGGACAGTACGGCTGTCCTCCCCTCAAAGGGCCGGCTGTATGGGCTGATGTTCGGGGACTACTTTTATAAAGCCCGGGCCGACAGCCTGGGCCGGGGAGGGAACCAGTATGCCGGCGTGCCGGCCGGGCACAACGCTTTTCGCTTCCGCCGCATATACCTGGGCTATCGCTATGATTTCGACGCACGCTTTACGGCCACCCTGCTGATGGAGGCCAACCAGGGGGCGGGCAACCAAACCGATTTCGATGTCATTGTCAAGCTGGCCAATATACGCTGGCGGAATATTTTCCCGGGCAGCGACCTGCTGCTCGGCAGGGTATCCACCCCCACCTATTCCCTCACCGACAACGTGTGGTCCTACCGGTCGGTGGAAAAATCGCTGGCCGACAGGCACGGGTCCCCATCCTATGATTTTGGCCTGAAGCTGGAAGGGCGCATAGATCCCGCAGGGCGGTGGGGCTACCGGGCGATGGTGGGTGACGGCGGCAATGACACGGGGGTCCGCGACAGGTTCAAGAAATTCTATGGCGGCATCTATACCACGCAGGCCGGCGGGCGGCTGACCCTGGACCTGTATGCGGACTATCAACGCCTGGACTGGTCCCGGGGCTTCCATCACGACCGCAGCATGCTCAAGCTCTTCGCCGGTTATGCGGCGCCCAAGGTCACGGTAGGGGCGGAGGGCTTCCTGACCTGGCTGCGCAGTGATCTGGTCCGCAGCCAGGGTGCCCTAACCGACACGGTGGATGCCGAAGGTCTTGGCCTGTCGGCCTTTGTCCACGGCCCGCTGTGGGGCAAGCAGCTGGGATTCTTTGCCCGGCTGGACTGGTTCGATCCTTATACCGGTACGGCGCAGGCGCCGGTCTCCTTCCATAGCCTGTCTCCGGCCTTCGATCCCCGCAACAGGCAGTGGTTCGGCACGGCCGGCCTGGATTACGCGCCTATTCCCCATGTGCATTTCATGCCCAATGTATGGTGGTCCCGCTATCCCCAGGGCGTATCGGGGCCGGCGGCGGGCGACTGGGTGTACCGCCTGACTTTTTACTTTGATTTCCAGTAGCTGTTCGGGAGGGCCGTGGTCCGGCGTCAGGGCTCCGCCACGCGATGGCTGGGGATGCTGACCTCGAACGTGGTCCCCCGTCCCACCACCGACTGCACGCTGACCTCACCCTGGATGCGGCCCAGGGCCTCCTTGACAATATACAGGCCGATCCCGGAGCCGGGTCGGGTATCGCTCCTGGAGTGGAAGAACCGCTTGAACAGCTGCTCCATATGGGCCTCGGGGATGCCGGTGCCGTTGTCGGAGATCGTGATGTGGGCCTGCTGCCCGTCCGCCGTGATCCGCACCTCCACGCGGGGATCCGGCTCGTCGCTGCGCTGGTATTTGACGGCGTTGGAGATGAGGTTGTTCAGGATGATCCCGATGCGGAAAGAATCGCCGATGAAGCTGTCTTCTTCCCGGATCTCGGTGTGGAACACCACCTCGGGATTTTGGTGCTTGCAGCTCTCGATGGCATCCTCCACCAGCTGGCGGAAGCTGATGATCTCGTAATCGGACTGTATCCTGGAATTCTTATAATATTCAATAATGTTCTCGATGAAGTCATCCATGCGCAGCAGGCTCTTCTCGATCAACCGCAGGTAGCCGTTGGGATCCGTGACCGACTGGTCGGACTTGGCCAGGTTGATGATCCCCAGCAGGGACATGAGGGGAGAGCGGAGGTCATGAGAGATGCTGTAGATGAAGCGGCTCAGCTCGTCATTGGACTTCTGCAGCTCCTCCACCTTTTCGCGCAGTTCCTTTTTGGCCTTGTAATATCCGAAGGCGTTCTGGATGGAGTTTTGCAGTTCATATTCATCCCAGGGTTTGGGGATGAACTGGAAAATCTGGCCCTTGTTGATGGCGCTCACCAGCGCTTCAATATTGGCATAAGCCGTCAGGAGGATGCGGATAGGCTCCGGATGGGTGTCCAGGATGGAATTGAAAAAATCCACGCCGCTGGTCACGGGCATGCGCTGGTCCGCCAGGATCACGTGGATATCGTTTTCCTTGAGGATCTCTCTCGCTTCGATCGCGTTGCGGGCAGTGTGGATGTCGTAGAGTTTGCGGAAGGATGCCCTGAAACTGTTGAGATTGTTTATTTCGTCGTCGATGTAAAGAATATGTATTCGTTCATTGCTCATGTCGTCGTCGCAGGTCATGGGAGCCCGGAAAGGTCAGGCCGTGGTATCAAAAGGATTTACTTGAAAAATACCCCCAGGCGTTTCAAGGCGCAGCCTTCCGGCATCGGGGATGTTCCCCGCTGCCGCCTGTACATGAGGCCACGGCAGATCGGCATGGGTGGAATTAGGCATTCAGTACGGGTTGCTGAATTTTGGGTAAAGTTATGATAAAATTGGTGCCCGTTCCCGGCGTGGACTCCACCCGGATATGGCCCCCGTGTTTCTCTATGATGCTGAATACGATCGACAGCCCCAGCCCCGTGCCTTCGCCGACGGCCTTGGTGGTGAAGAAGGGATCGAAAATCTTTTCCCGGATCTCGGGGGGGATGCCGACGCCCGTGTCCCGGATGCTGATGACCACCTCTTCGCCCTGGTCCCGGGTGCTGATGACGATCTTTTCGTTGTGGAGGTGCTCCTTGGCCTTGATGGCCTGGATAGCATTCATGAAGATGTTCATGAATACCTGGTTGATGTTGCCGGGATGGCATTCGATCTTGGGCAGCTCACCGAAATCCCGCTCCACCACGGTGCTCTTGGGGATGTGGTTGCGGATCAGGCCCAGCGTAGCGTCTATGCCTTCGTGCAGGTCCACCTCCTTCAGGGTGTTTTCGTCCACATGGCTGAAGGTGCGTAGGCCCTTGACGATCTCGGCGGTGCGCAGGGCGCCTTCCTCGATGCCTTTCAGCAGCAGCTCGATCTCATGGTTGAGATATTCAAAGTCGATGGACTCCCGGTAGGCGTTGATGTCGGGAAGCAGGTGCTCAATATTGTCCTTGTCCAGGACCTCGTAGCGCCGGATCAGTGCGATCAGGTCCGCCACATCCATTTTGAGGGGGTTGATGTTGGACTTGACAAAATTGATGGGATTGTTGATCTCGTGGGCGATGCCCGCGGTAAGCTGGCCCAGCGAGGCCATCTTTTCGGCCTCCACCAGCTTGGACTGGGCGCCTTTGAGCTCATCCAGGGCCTTGTTGAGGGTTTCGTTGGCGTCCTGCAGGGCCATGGTCCGCTCGTTGACCAGGCGCTCGTTCTCCTGGGAGGCCGCCAGGGCATTGGCCTGGGAATCTTCTTTTTCCTTTTTGTACATGTTGATCTTGTCCGCCAGGGCGAAGGACAGCAGGGCGATCTCGATGGTGGATCCGATCAGCAGGAGGTTGTTGGTGAGCAGGTTGTTGGGGATGGTCCCGAAGTCTTTGATCACATACAGGATAATGCTTAGCAGGAAGAAGCTCCATGCGGCAATGAAAAACCGGGCCTGCCGGTCTCCGGTCACTGCCAGATAAACGCCCAGGATCCATACGAAAATGCTTCCCACGAAGGCCACCAGGTCGATCAGGGAATACGCCAGCACATAGATCTTGCCCAGGGCCAGGAACAGGCTCACAAGGTCCACGGCGACGAAAAACAGAATGACCTTGTCGGCCCAGGAGATCTTGATGCGGGTTTGCAGAAAGTTCCGCACGAACAGCAGCACGGAAATCCCGGACAAGGCCCCTGACCAGTAGATGTTCTGCTCGTTCAGAAAAGGGTGGTTGCTCCACATGAAACGGTAGCCGTAACCTTTCAGGCAGAACTGGGTGAAGCCGACGCAGAGGATGTAGAAGACGTAATACAGGTAGCTGATGTCGCGGACAGGGAAGTACAGGAACAGGTTGTAAAAGAACATGATGAGAATGATGCCCAGGTATACCCCGAAGATCAGGTCATCCCTGTTGAGGTTGCCCAGAATGGTCTCATCGGTGCCGACGTAGATGGGCACATTGGTTTGCAGGCGGTTCCGTATGCGCAGGTAGAAAGTGTCCGTTTCCCCGCGTGCCACCGGCGCATCGAAGACCAGGCTCTGGCTCTTGTACTTACGGGTCTCCAGCGGATATTGTTTTCCCATGAGGGTCTGCCGGTACCCGCCATCGGGCGTGAGCTGGAACAAGGTAACCTCATCCAGCAACGGGTTGCGCACGCGGATGAGCAGGGCCGACTGTCCTGTCAGGTTGTGCACACTGAACCGCAGCCAGTAGGTGGACGGACTGATGCCGAAATTGGGGACCAGGCCCTTGATGGGCTGGAAATGAGCGCTCCCCCTCACCTGGCCGAAGTCCATCGTGCCGCTGGAATCTTCGAAATACACGACCTGGTGGCTTTTGACCAGGGTGCTGCGTCCCCGGCTTATATCCGCAGGCAGCTGTGCGGAGGCCGTGCAGATTCCCAGCAACAGGACGATCAGGGATGTGAGCAGTTCTTTCATGGGCAGGACAGGGGCGGGGTCCGCGTTTAGGTGGAAATCCGGTGGGGGGCGCTCGCGAAGGCCCGGATGTTGATCTCCGGCGGGTCGGCGACCCGCAGATCGTATTCCACTTCCACGATGCCCTTGGGGCCCCGCTCCTCGACCAGCGGTACCGGGCGGCGCCGCAGGTCCATGATCCGGTCCCGGTCCACGGGGTTGGCATGGGAAAGCTGAAGCGGGTCTTCCAGCAGCAGGGCGGTGGCCAGCAGATCCTCCTTCGGATAATAGAAAGTGCCGTTCACCCCCAGGGAGTGTATGATGCTAGAGCCTACCCGGTTGCTGATCCGGACCGTGGCGGGAGAGCAGAAAGCAAAAAGCGAGCCCAGTTTCAGCTGCTCCAGCAGGGCGATGCCGGTGCGCACCAGGATGATGCTTCCTATGCCCAGGCCGGCCACTTCCTTGGAATTCCACAGGCCGCAGTACTCGCCGGTGCCGCCCTGCAGGGCCTTTTCCCGGACCATATCGAAGATGCGGGGATCCAGGTCGTCGATGGCGGTCTCTATCGGCAGGGGGATTTTGCCGTCGGCGATCTGCACCCGGCCCCCCCCCAGCACCCGTTCCTCCTCTTTGGACTCCACCAGTACGAGATAGGTGTACGGCTCGTACATCCAGTCCACATTGACCGAGGTGACGTGCGTGACGCCGTAGGCTTCCAGGACCTTGCGGTGGCCGTCGATGTATCGAAGGCAGCTCTCATGGTCTTTGTCAGCTCTGAAAACTTTGATTTTCATCCTCATACGCGATGGTTGACACGGGTTATCCTAGATGCCGGACCCCTCGTGAAGGATCCTGTCGATATCCACGAAATATCTCCCTGAAGGCACCTCTTCCTGCAGGGCGATTTTCCGGCAGACCTGTGTGGCGGCTGCGCCGCCCAGCATGACAGATGAGGCCAGCTGGGGCCAGGTCACGATGGATTTTCCGATTTCTGCCAATGAAAACTTGAGTCTTTCAGATATGGTATCCCATCCTACGATTTTAACGGACAGTTGGATTCTTTGTTCTGTAGTGAGGGCCTGCCCCGGCCTCAGTTCGGCCTCATTGATACAGCCATGCAGCAGGGGGCGCTCCGGTTCGAGGTCGAAACGCTCTATGTCGATCATGCCCCTGTCGCTGGTATCCATGACGACCGGGATGCGGTGGGCGCGCGCGAAGCGCCTGGCTGACAGCTTGATATCGAGGCTGTCGCATTCGTCCACGACAATGTCCAGGGCGCCGCCCTCCAGGAAAAAAGCCTCCATGTTGTGCTGCTGCAGGCCTTCGGCAAAGCAGCGCACTTTCAGGAAAGGGTCGATCTCGGCAATTTCCCTGGCCACGGCCACGACCTTGGGAAGGCCCAGATTGAACAGGGGCGTCCTGATCCGGTTCAGGTTCGTCAGCTCCAGGCTGTCGAAATCCGCAATGCGCAGCTCGCCGAAGCCTCTTTCCATGGCCATGGTGAGGGCGACGGACTGTCCCACCGAGAGGCCGATGACCCCTATCTTCCGGGTGGCCAGGCGATCCCGCTCTTCCCCGGTGATCTTGTAAAGGTTCCTGCTGGTCCGCAGGAGGACAAATTCCTTTTCGTCCACGATATGCACCAGCCTCCCCAGCCAGGGATAGTGGACCCAAACGCCGTACATCCAGGGCTCGGTATGGCCCAGATGCTGCCGCACCGCTTCCTCCAGGGCTGCATCGTCCCAGGCCCTGGAAGGCCCGGAGATCTTGACCAGCTCCCGGAGCTGTCCCATGAGGTTGTCGGTGATCCTCAACCCGGGCTCCCGCTGCAAAAGCCCCGCAAGGGCCTCACGATCATGCGGTTGATCGAGGCGGAAGAAGGTAGGCTCGGTGCAGTGGGAAACCACCATCCCCTCCGGCTGGGCCTGGACGAGCATGGATCGCAAAGATTGGTTGGACACGCCGGATGGACTTTGTTTCGATGCGGAAATGTAAGGAAATTAAGCACAAATTTCCGCATTCTTTTCGGATGTGCAAAATCAGGGCTCGCGCCCGGCGGCGGCTCCGACGCCCCGCAGGCCCTGCTTTCTCCGCTCAGCTGTCCGCCGGGGTCTTGGGCGGTCCGTATACCCGGACGTAGTCGACTTCCATGGTGGCGGGGAACAGGCGCTCGTCAATGCCTTTCTGTCCGCCCCAGCTGCCGCCGATCGCGATGTTGAGGATCAGGTAGCAGGGATCGTCGAAGGGCCATTCCTTTTTGCTGAGGTGCTGGTTGGGGAAGCTCAGGTATTTTTCCTGGTCTATGTAAAAATCGATCTTTTCCGGGGTCCAGTCTATGGCATATACATGAAACTGGTCCATGCAGTCCGCGACCTGCCGGGTCGCCGATTTCTGGGTGCCCTTCACCCAGTAATAGCTGCGTGTATGGATGGTGCCGTGGATGACACCGGGGTCAAAGCCCACGTGTTCCATGATGTCTATTTCCCCGCAGTCAGGCCAGCCTACGCGGTCAATATCGGCGCCCAGCATCCATATGGCCGGCCAGGTGCCCCGGCCCCGGGGAAGCTTGGCCCGGACCTCTACCCGCCCATAGGTCCATGCCGCCTTGCCCTTGGTCAGCAGGCTGGCAGAGGTAATGGGGCGGACCTTCCCGTCTATGGTGGCGGAGTCCCGGCGGGCCTGGAGAATGAGGACGCCGTTCTTCACCCGGGCATTTTCCATACGGGCCCGCGTATAGTACTGCTTCTCCCCGTTGCGGATGTAGCCCACCTCATACCCCCATTTGGCGGTATCCGGCAGCCCGTCGTAGTTGAACTCGTCGGACCAGACGGGCTGGGGGGCGTAGGCCGGGACGGTGGGGGCATGGCCCGGCAGGGCGGCCAGACCGATAGCTGCCCAAAAAGGCAGGATCAGGAAGGAATTCTGCATGCTGACGTTAATTTACAACAAATATTGGGAAAAGGGGGGTTATTTTGATCATGTTTATTTTCCGGCGACCCCCGGCTGAGACGGCCCTCCGGCCGTGGCTGTTTGACGATATGCGCAGGATGCTCATTGTCCTGTTGTGGCTGGCCTGCGGGTTGCCACTGGAAGGCAGCGGCCAGGCCCCGGCCACCGAGGGCAGTGCCTATGGCGGTGTCCTGCAGACCCCGGTCAGCCCGGCCGCGGCAGCTTCCCTGCCCTACCGGTGGGATGTGGAACTTGCCGGCCTGAATGTTTTCTGGAACAACAACATCATCGCCAGCAGCCCGCTGCGCTGGCGCAGGCAGGCAGACACCCTGGACCTCAGCGGCCAGCTCGTGCAGGGCTCCGCGCGGCGCTGGGGCGCCCTCCACGAGGAGTTGCACCTGCTGAACGTCCTGTTCCGCCTGCCCTGGCGGGAAGGATCCTGGCCGGCGAGGCGGGGGCTGGTGCTGGGTGCAGGCTGGAACCTGCGCGGCTATACCAGCATAGACCGCCTGCAATACCGTTGGGCGGACAGCCTGAAGACCATGACGGCTTTCCTGCGGGCCAACGCCCTGGACCGTGACGGCCGGGGACGGGGAGTCCTGCAGCAGTGGATGGAATGGTATGCCACCGGCGCCGTGACCCTGCTGGAGAACAGCGCGGAGCGCCTCGCGGCCGGCGCCACCCTCAAGGTCAGCAAAGGCATGGGCGCCGCGGTCGCTGACCTCCAGGCGGTGCGCGTGTCCACGGAGAAACTGCCCGGCCAGGCCTCCGCGCTGGTCTTTACGGCCGCCAGCGGCCGGTACGGCTATTCCGAGAACCTGGAAGAGCTGGACGACGCGGAGGGCATCGGCGATGCCTGGTCCGCCCTGGGCAACGGCTCCCCTCTCTCGATAGGCATGGAC
>CBINPH010000007.1:0-23116 GCA_966252445.1 uncultured Chitinophagaceae bacterium
CAATGCGCCAGCGAAAAATCATAAGCGGCATCGGGCAAATAGGGCTTTTTGGCGGCCGTGATCCGGATATCGTCCAGGGGAAAGTCCGGCTCCAGGCACTGCAGCAGGTACCGGGCCGCCAGGTGCTGTAAGCGCTTGTGGGGGTGGTGCACCTCGCGGCTTATGCGCACTTTATCCGCAAAAAAAGACTCGGGTTCATCCAGGTGCCAGATGCCTAGGGTGGCCTGGTCGCCTATTTGTATGGTTCGGATTAATGGCATACCTTTCCGCGCCAAAAATAGTCAAGTTAAAGTAACGGCGTATGATCCTGTCTGACAAGCGCATCCGCGAAGAGATCGCCAGCGGCAACATCCTCATCGAGCCTTTCGACCCCAAATATCTGGGGACCAATTCATATGACGTTCACCTCGGCAAATACCTCGCCACCTACAATGACCGGGTGCTGGATGCGCGTCGTCACAACGAGATCACGCATTTCGAGATTCCCGAAGAAGGCTTCGTCCTGCAACCGGGGACCCTGTACCTGGGGGTCACTGAGGAATACACCGAATCCCACCGGCATGTTCCGTTCCTGGAAGGCAAGTCCTCCACGGGGCGCCTGGGCATCGATATCCATGCCACGGCCGGCAAGGGCGATGTGGGCTTCTGCAATACCTGGACCCTGGAGATCTCCTGCACGCTGCCGGTGAGGATCTATGCCGGCATGCCCATAGGCCAACTCATCTACTTCACCGTCGACGGGGATATCGACCTGACATACGACAAGAAGAGCAGCGCCAAATACAACCACCGGACCGTCCGCCCGGTGGAAAGCATGATGTGGAAAAACAGCTTCTGAGGGGGCTTTCCGGCCGCCCAACGCTTTGAAAAAAATTTTATGTGTTTTTCTTTAAAATATGTACCTTGCGGCTTCAATTAATTTTTAATTATTTATTATTCAATTTATTATGAAAAAGGGTATTGTAAAGTTCTTCAATGAAACCAAAGGCTTTGGCTTCATCCGCTCTGAAGACGGTCAGGAAATTTTCGTTCACGTAACTGGACTGATCGATCAGATCAAAGAGGGTGACAAAGTGGTTTTCGATGTCGTGCAGGGGAAAAAGGGCCTGAACGCCGTTAACGTGAAGTTACAGTAACGACCGCTTACACTCTAAGCATAACCAGGATGCAGGTAACCCTGCATCCTTTTTTTATGCCTGTTTGTGCCTGGCCCGGGACTTAATGCAGGGCCAGGACCACCACCGAAGCCGGCGGCATCTCCACCTGCAGCCGGCCATCCACCACCCGGAAACCGTTGAAAGAAGCTATCCGGACAGCCTCCGGCTGATCGAAGGTATTGTGCGCCTGCACGGAATCACCCTTCAGGATAGAACCCGTCACCTGACCGATCTGGACACCGTGCAGCTCGACGGGTACCGAGCGGGTATGGCTGGGGTCCAGGTTGGCGATGCTGATGTGGATGACGCCGCTGCTGTCCCTGGAGGCGGAGGCGTTCAGGGAGGGCATCTTATAGGAGTGGTATACATAATCCTCGGCGCTTACCTGCACGGGCAACATGGTGGCGTCGTGATGCACCGTGTACATCTGGTAAACGTCATAGGTAGGGGTCACGATCATGCGGGGGCCGTCGGTGAGCACCATGGCCTGCAAGACATTGACCATCTGGGCGATGTTGGCCATCTTCACGCGGTCGCAGTGGTTGTTGAAGATGTTGAGGGCGGACGCGGCCAGCAAAGCGTCCCGCATGCTGTTCTGCTGGTAGAGGAAGGCGGGATTGGTGCCGGGCTCCACGTCGTACCAGCCGCCCCATTCGTCGACGATGAGGCCGACCCGCTTGCCCGGGTCATACTGGTCCATGATGGCGGCGTGGCGGCGCACCATGGGTTCCAAATCCAGGGTCTTGGCCATGATGTCTGCATACTGCCCCTCATCGAAGGCCGTGGCAGAGCCTTTGCGGCCCCAGTTGATCACGGAATAATAATGGAGCGAGAGGCCCTGCATCTGACGGCCGGCATTTTTCATCAGCGTCTCCGTCCAGTGGTAATCCTGGCCGCTGGAGCCGCAGGCGATGCGGTACAGGGGGGCGCCGGGATAGTTGTGCAGGAAAGTGGCGAAGCGGCGGTAGACGTCGGCATAGTACTCGGCAGTCATGTTGCCCCCGCAACCCCAGTTCTCGTTGCCTACGCCCCAGAACCGTACCTTCCAGGGAGCGCTCCTCCCGTTCTTCGCGCGCAGCACCGACATGGGGCTGACCCCGTTGAAATTGACATAGTTAACCCAGTCGGACATTTCCTGCACGGTACCGCTGCCGACATTGCCCACGATATAGGGGTCACAGCCCACCTGCTCGCAGAGGTCCAGGAACTCGTGGGTACCGAAGGCATTGTCCTCGGTGACGTTCCCCCAGTTGACGTTTACGATCTTGGCACGGTCCTGCTGGGGCCCTATGCCGTCCATCCAGTGGTAGGTGTCGGCAAAACAGCCGCCCGGCCAGCGGATGACCGGTACCTGGATGGCCTTCAGCGCCTTCACCACGTCGTTGCGGATGCCCCTGGTGTTGGGGATGGATGAATTTTTGCCGACCCACAGGCCTCCGTAGATGCAGTGCCCGAGGTGCTCGGCGAACTGCCCGTAGATGTAGCGGCTGATCTGGTATTTGCCCTGATCGGCGTTGACGATGATCTTGTTCTGTGCGCGCCCGGCAACGACGGACAGCAGGGCGGCTCCCCAGGTGAGCAAGCGTAATGTTTTGAGCATGACGGAGGTTTTTTGGATGAATGGATCCGTGTCCCTGAGGCCGGCTCCGCGGCTAAAAGTAAAGGGAATTTTTTTTCTGTGCAACAATTGTCAAAAAAACATTTTAAACCCTGCGGGCAGCCCTCGTGGGGTGTCCCGAGATTTTTTTGCCGGTTTTGCCGCTTCGTTTTATACTTTTGTTGGCCAGGCTCCCCGGAGCCATTACAACCCGCAAGCATGAAATTCTTCCTGATGGCCATTGCATATATGGGACTGCTCGGCGTCGGCCGTGCACAGGACAGTACGGTCCTGGAGATATGGCCCCATGAGGTCCCCGCCGCCAAAGGCCCCAAGCAGGCGCCCCGCGTCACCCCGGATGAACACGGGCACATCACCCGCCTCACCGATGTGACGAACCCCACCCTGACGGTGTTCACCCCTCCTGCCGACCACGCCAGCGGGGCTGCCGTCGTGGTCTGCCCGGGCGGCGGCTACCAGATCCTGGCCATAGACCTGGAAGGATACGAAATCGCCCACTGGCTGAACAGCCTGGGCATCACGGCTTTTGTGCTGCAGTACCGGGTGCCGGGCCAGCGGGACGCGGCCCTGCAGGACCTGCAGCGCGCCTTGCGCCTGATCCGCTCCCAGGCCGACCAGTGGCATATAGACCCGCAACGCCTCGGTGTCATGGGCTTTTCTGCCGGCGGCTCGCTATCGGCGCGGGTCTCCACCCTCGCCGGGAGAAATACCTACACGCCCGTGGACGAGGCGGACAAGGCCGCCGACCTGCCCTCCTTCGCCCTGCTCATCTATCCGGCTTACCTGGATAAAGGCCGGGGCGATACCCTGACCCCGGAGCTGCACGTGGAGGAACGGACGCCACCCATGTTCATTTTCCAGACGGCGGACGACCCTTACGGGCACAGTGCGCTGGTCATGGCGGCGGCGCTGCGGGCACACAAGGTGCCCGTGGAACTGCACCTCTACCCCAAGGGCGGGCATGGTTACGGCCTGCGCCCGGGGAATCCTGCCGGTGAGACCTGGCCTGCCCTGGCCGCCCGCTGGCTGGAGCAGTTCGCGACGCCCTCATCCCATTGAAGATCCCGCGCCGGGCGCGTTTTGCGGCAACTGAAAAATTGACATAGGAAATTTTTGATTACCTTCGCCGCCCTGTCAGTGTGCTGCAAAATTGGCTTGTTTTCGCCTCTGGCATAATTCTCGATCGGGCATGGAGGCCTGCCTGCACGCGGGGAGGCCAATGTGTGTAATTTTTATCATTGTCTTCATTTATTAAAAATCCAACTACCATGGCAACAAGCTTAAGCATCAGACCACTGGCTGACAGGGTCATTGTACAACCTGCCGCCGCCGAAGAGAAGACGAAGGGCGGTATCATTATCCCGGACACGGCCAAGGAGAAGCCCCAGCGCGGCACCATTGTGGCTGCCGGTCCCGGTAAGAAAGACGAGCCCGTTACCGTGAAAGTGGGGGACACCGTTCTCTACGGCAAATACTCCGGCACTGAGATCAGCTTCGAAGGCAACGACTATCTCATTATGCGTGAGTCGGATGTGCTGGCCATCCTGTAGGATCCCTACGGACATTCCTGCGCATGAAGAATGCAATGCATGAAAATGATTTTCGCAGTTTTTAACTCATAATTCAAAAACATTCACAGCATCATGGCAAAACAATTGTATTTTAATACGGATGACCGGAACAAGATGAAAAAAGGGGTGGACATCCTGGCCAATGCCGTCAGGGTGACCCTCGGGCCCAAGGGCCGCAACGTGGTCCTGGAAAAGAAATACGGCGCTCCTTCGGTGACCAAGGACGGGGTGACCGTAGCGAAAGAAATCGAACTGGAGGACCCCATTGAGAACATGGGCGCCCAGATGGTGAAGGAAGTGGCCTCCAAGACCGCTGATATCGCCGGCGACGGCACGACGACGGCTACGGTGCTGGCCCAGTCCATCGTCAGCGAAGGGCTGCGCAATGTCACGGCAGGTGCCAACCCCATGGACCTGAAGCGCGGCATCGACAAGGCCGTGAAGGTCGTCGTGGAAAATCTCAAGAAGCAGTCCGAGAAAGTGGGCAGCGACAGCGACAAGATCCAGCAGGTGGCCGCCATCTCCGCCAACAACGATGAAGAGATCGGCAAGCTGATCGCCCAGGCCATGCAGAAGGTGAGCAAGGATGGGGTGATCACCGTGGAAGAAGCCAAAGGTACCGACACCTACGTAGACGTGGTGGAAGGTATGCAGTTTGACCGCGGCTATCTGTCCGCCTACTTCGTCACCGATACCGAAAAGATGCATGCCGTCCTGGAGAACCCGTATATCCTCATCCATGACAAGAAGATCTCCACGATGAAGGACGTGCTGCCGATCCTGGAGAAAGTGGCCCAGCAAGGCGCTCCCCTGCTGATCATCTCCGAGGACCTGGAAGGCGAAGCCCTCTCCACCCTGGTGGTCAACAAGCTGCGCGGCACCCTGAAGATCTGCGCCGTCAAGGCCCCCGGCTTCGGCGACCGCCGCAAAGAGATGCTGCAGGACATCGCCGTCATCACCGGCGGTATGGTGATCAGCGAAGAGCAGGGCTACAAGCTGGAAAACACCGACCTCACTTACCTCGGCAAGTGTGAGTCCGTGACCATCGACAAGGACAACACCACCATCGTCGGCGGCAAGGGCAAGAAGAGCGATATCCAGGCCCGCATCAACCAGATCAAGTCCCAGATCGAGACGACCACGTCCGATTACGATAAGGAAAAACTGCAGGAGCGCCTGGCCAAGCTGAGCGGCGGCGTAGCCGTTCTCTATGTCGGCGCAGCCACTGAGGTGGAGATGAAAGAGAAGAAGGATCGCGTAGACGATGCCCTGCATGCCACCCGCGCAGCCGTGGAAGAAGGCATCATCGCCGGCGGCGGCACGGCCTTCATCCGTTCCATCGACGCCCTGAACGAACTGCAGGGCGCCAACAAGGATGAGCAGACCGGTATAGAGATGGTCAAGCGCGCTGTGGAGGAACCCCTCCGCCAGATCGCCCAGAATGCAGGCATCGAAGGCTCCATCGTGGTGCAGAAGGTGAAGGAAGGCAAAGGCGACTTCGGTTTCAATGCCCGGTCCGAAGAGTACGAGAAGCTGCTCTCCGCCGGTGTCATCGACCCGACCAAGGTGACCCGCATCGCCCTGGAGAATGCCGCTTCCATCGCCGGCATGCTGCTGACGACCGAATGCGTGATCGCCGACAAGCCCGAACCCAAGCAGGCGGCTCCCGCCATGCCTGGCGGCCCCGGCGGCATGGGCATGGATTACTGATCCCTGCTCCGTCACGAACAAATCCTTCCGGTCCAAGGCCGGAAGGATTTTTTTTGCCCGGCAGTGCCGCGGCGAAAAATATACGGCATCCGGATCTTCCGCCGTATATTTGCTCCCAGGAAAGGACAGCGCATCGCTGCCATTCCTCCTCGGGGTGCCTTACTCATCAGGCTGAGATCAGACCCGTCGAACCTGGACCGGGTAATACCGGTTAGGAAAGGTAAGAGCGCCGGCAACGGCCGGAAAGATTCCCTTACCTGTTTTTGCATCAGTGCACAGCCATGGCCCGGCCCTGAAGCGGCCCATGCCTGTGCCTTTTATGGACCCGGTCTGCCTGGCAGACCCAAAAACAGTGTTTCGCATGAAAAAGACCACCGGGCTCATGCTCGCCCTGCTGCTGCTCTGCAGCGGAAGACTCTTCGCCCAACACCGCCTCCGCGGCCTCGTCTCTGACTCCGCCACCGGCCGCCCGCTGCCGGGCGCTACGATCCGGCTCGACGGCCCCGACCAGCGGGGCACCGCCAGCGCCGCCGACGGCCGCTTCCTCATCGGCGGGCTGCCACCGGGGCAATACACCCTGCAGGTACAGGCCCTGGGGTACGCCCCTTCCAGCCGGCGCATCGATATCGACGGGCATGAAGACAACCTGCATATTGCCTTGCGGAACATCGGGCTCTTCGTGGCCCCGGTGGAGATCAGCGCCCTGCGGGGCGGCGAAAACGCCCCCTTTACCAAGACCACCCTCCATGCCGCCGACCTCGAAGACCGCAACCTGGGTCAGGACCTGCCTTACCTGCTCGGCCAGCAGCCTTCGGTGGTCACGAGCTCCGACGCGGGCGCCGGAGTAGGCTATACCGGCCTCTGGATCCGCGGCAGCGACGCCACCCGCATCAACGTCACTTTCAACGGCATCCCCGTCAACGACGCGGAGTCTTCCGGCGCCTTCTGGGTAGACTTCCCGGACATCGCCTCATCCACCGGCAGCCTCCAGCTGCAGCGGGGGGTAGGCACGTCCACCAACGGAGCCGGCGCCTTCGGCGCCACCCTGAACCTCAGTACCAATGTCTTCCATGAAGATCCCTACGGAGAGCTGGCCAGCGCCACCGGCTCCTTCCACACCTGGAAGCACCAGGTCAAGGCAGGCAGCGGCCTGCTGAACGGCCACTTCACCGTGGATGCGCGCCTCTCCAGCATCCGCTCCGACGGCTACATCGACAGGGCGTCCTCCGATCTCAAAAGCTTTTATTTTTCCACGGCTTATTTCGCTCCGAAAACCTCCCTGCGCCTGAACATCCTCTCCGGTAAAGAGAAGACCTACCAGGCCTGGAACGGAGTACCTGCCGACAGCCTGAAGACCCACCGCAGCTACAACGGGCTGGGCCTGAAACCCGACGGCAGCTTTTACGACAACCAGACAGACAATTACCTGCAAACCTATTACCAGCTGTTCCTGAACCGGGAGATCAATGCGGACTGGGACTTCAACATCACCGCCTTCCTCACCCGGGGCCGCGGGTATTATGAGGAATACAAACAGGCGCAAGCCTATACCGACTATGGCCTGGAAGAACCCGTGATCGGCGGGGATACCCTCCGGGAGACGGACCTCATCCGCGACCGCTGGCTGGACAATGACCGTTACGGCGGCATTTTCTCGCTGAACCACCGGGCACCTTTCCTGAGCTGGAGCCTGGGCGGAGGATGGGACCGCTACACCGGCGACCACGACGGGAACATCATCTGGGCCGGTTACGGCATAGCCAAAGACCAACCCTATTACCACAACGAGGCCGACAAGAATGACCTGAACCTGTACTGGAAGGGCAGCAAGCCCCTGGGCGACAGGCTGAGTGCTTTCCTGGACCTGCAGTACAGGCATGTGCGCTACAATATTTACGGCTTCGACCACAACCCAGGGCTGGTGCAGCACAACAGCTATCACTTCTTCAACCCCAAGGGTGGGTTTTCCTACCGCTTTCCCGACCAGGGGCAGGCCTACCTCTCGTATGCCGTGGCGCACAAGGAGCCCAACCGCGATGATTTTGAGGCGGGCCTGGAACAAACCCCCAGGGCCGAGCGCCTGGGCGACCTGGAGGCAGGCTACTCCCGCAGCGGCGCCTGGTATGCCTGGAGCGCGACCGTCTACTACATGCACTACCATGATCAGCTCGTGCTTACCGGCAAGATCAATGATGTGGGTGCCTATACCCGGACCAATGTCCCGAAAAGCTACCGGGCCGGTCTGGAGCTCACCGGCAACCTGCGTTTCCTGCACGTGTTTACGCTGCGTGGCCATGCGGCCTTCAGCCGCAACCGGCTGGCGGCCTTCAGCGAGTACATGGACAACTACGACACCGGCGGCCAGGACCTCATCCGGCACGGTTCCACAGTCATCGCCTTCTCTCCTCCCGTGGTGGGCGGTGCGGAGCTGGAGCTGCGGGCCGCCAAAGGCCTGCGCTTTGCCGTGAACGGGAAATATGTAGGAAGGCGTTACCTGGACAATACCTCCAATCCAGACCGGCGCCTGGATGCTTATTGGGTCAGCGGGCTGGAAGCGCACTGGACCCTGAGCCCACCCTGGATCAAGGCCCTTGACCTGGACCTCCTGGTCAACAACCTGCTGGATGCACGTTATGTCAGCAACGGCTATACGTACAGCTATGTCTCGGGTGGAGAAATACACACCGACAACGCCTATTTCCCCCAGGCCGGCATCAATGGCCTGCTGGGGCTGACCTTAAAGCTCTGAGGAAGCGGAGGCGGAACGCAGCCTTTCCAGGGCCGTATGGACGCGGTCGAAGGGAAATCCGGCCATCACCTCATCCATCATGGCACGGATACGGTCGTTGCAGAGCCGGCCCAGGCTGCCTTCGTGGGTATGATGCAGCTCTCCCTGGTATTGGAAACGGCCCTGGGCGATATCCCGCCCCACCTGCTGGTATGCATCCCGGAAGGGGACGCCCTGCAGCACCAGCTGGTTGACCGCTTCCACGCTGAACAGATGCTTGTATTGCTCCTCCGCCAGAATATCCTTCCGCACCTCGACATGTTCCAGCATGAGGGTAGCCATGGATAAGCAGTCCCGCAACTGCCCGAAGGCGGGAAAGAGATGCTCCTTCAGCAACTGCAGGTCCCGATGATACCCGGAAGGCAGGTTGGCGGTCATCAGGGTGATCTCCCCGGCCAGCGCCTGCAGCTGGTTGCCCCGGGCGCGGATCAGCTCAAAGACGTCGGGGTTTTTCTTATGGGGCATGATGGAGGAGCCCGTCGTCAGTTCTTCCGGGAAACCGATGAACCGGAAATGCTGGTTCATGAACAGGCATACGTCCATGGACATCCGGGCCAGGGTGGCCCCAATGCCACCCAGCGCCTGGGCGACCACCCGCTCGGTCTTGCCCCGGCCCATCTGCGCATACACGACATTGTAGTTGAGCTCCTCGAAGCCGAGGAGCCGGGTAGTCATGCTCCTGTCCAGGGGGAAGGAGGAGCCATATCCGGCCGCAGAGCCCAGGGGGTTCTTGTTGACCACGCGGTACGCGGCCTGCAGCACGATCAGGTCATCGACGAGGCTCTCGGCATAGGCCCCGAACCAGAGCCCGAAAGAAGAGGGCATGGCCAGCTGCAGGTGGGTATAGCCCGGCAACAGATCCTCGCGGTGCTTTTCGCTGAGGGTCTGCAGCAGATCGAAGAAGCGGCGCACATCCAGGGCCAGCTGTTCCAGCGCATCGCGAAGGAAGAGCCTCAGGTCCACCAGCACCTGGTCGTTCCGGGAGCGCCCGCTGTGGATCTTCTTGCCGGCCTCGCCCAGCCGCCGTGTCAGCAGCAGCTCGACCTGCGAATGGATGTCCTCCACGTCATCTTCCAGGCGGAAATCACCGGACTCGATCTCCCTGTAGATCTCCTGGAGCCCGCCGCTTAGTATTTCCAGGTCTTCGGCGCTGAGCAGCCCGACGGACTGCAACATCCGGATATGGGCCATAGAGCCCAGGACGTCGAAGCGGGCCAGGTACATGTCCATCTCCCGGTCCTGGCCTACCGTGAACCGTTCCACGGCGTCCAGTGCAGCTTTATCCTTTTGCCATAGTTTCATCGTACTCGGGTTGCGGTCCCGCCCCGGCGGGAGCCCTGGTTACAGGAGCTGGTCCAGGAGACCCATATAGGTGCGGATCCCCTGCTCGATCTCCTCAAGATAAATAAATTCGTCGGCACTGTGGGAGCGGGCGGAGTCCCCCGGCCCGATCTTTACCGAGGGTACCGGGATGAGCGCCTGGTCCGAGGTAGTCGGCGATCCATAGAGTTTTTTGCCGAGCTGCAGAGCCGCCGCCACCAGGGGATGATCCCGGGCGATGGAGGATGAGCGCATGCGCATGGACCTGGGCCTGACCTCGCTGGATACATGGGCCGCCACAACCTTCAGGATCTCCTCATGGGTATACTGGTCGGTGACCCGGATATCAACCGTAAACTGGCATTCCGCAGGCACGACATTGTGCTGCTGACCGGCCTGGATGACCGTCACGCTCATCTTGACCTCCCCCAGGGTCTCGGAGACCCGCGGGAAGCGGTAATCCCTGAACCAGGCGATGTCTTTCATGGCCTTGTAGATGGCGTTATCCCCTTCCTCGCGGGCCGCATGCCCCGCTTTGCCGCGGGCCGTGCAATCCAGCACCAGCAAGCCTTTTTCGGCGATGGCCATGTCCGTTTGGGTGGGTTCGCCCACGATGGCCACCGAGATGGGCGGCAACAGCGGCAGGATCTTTTCTATGCCCCCGGCACCAGAGATCTCCTCCTCCGCTGTCAGGGCGATGACGAGGTTGTAGCGGAGATCGCTGCGGCCTTCATAGTACAGGAACGTCGCCAGCAGGGTCACCAGGCAGCCGCCTGCATCGTTGCTGCCCAACCCGTACAGGCGCCCGTCCTCCACCACCGGGGCAAAGGGATCCCGGGTATATGCCGAATTGGGGCGCACGGTGTCGTGGTGGGAGTTGAGCAGCAGCACCGGCTTGGCGGGGTCGAAATTCCGGTTGAGGGCCCAGACGTTGTTGCCCACACGGGTATGCGCCACGCCATGCTCCGCGAGGAAGCGGCAGAGCCGGGAAGCCGTCTGGTCCTCCTCCCGGCTGAAGGAAGGGATGGCGATCAGCTCTTTGAGCAACGCCAGGGCCTCGGTATACAGGATCTGGATGTCCATGTTGTCGGTTTGCGTCGGGGGCAGCCATGACGGCGGCCCTCAGGAGCTGACCAGGGTGCCGCGGTGCTGGTCGCCGGCGTTGGCTTCCAGGTCGCGGGCATGCCCGATCAGTACTTCGGCGACCCCCTGCGCTATGGCGTCGAAGGCATTGTCCAGCTTGGGCAGGATGCCGTCCGCCAGGGCGCCCGCCTGCAGGAGGCGATCGTATTCCGCGCGGTCGATGCGGGAGACCACATCCTCCTCGTCGGCCACGTCACGCAGCACCCCTTTTTTTTCAAAACAATAGATCAGCCGCACGCGGTACCAGGGGGAAAGAGCCACCGCCAGGGCGGACGCGATGGTATCGGCATTGGTGTTCAGCAGCTGCCCCTGCCCGTCATGGGTGAGGGGAGCCACCACGGGCACCAGCGCATGGTCCATGAGCAGGCGCAGCCGCCCGGCATGCACATCCCCTGCCTGCACGTCGCCCGCGAAGCCATAGTCCACCTCACCGGGGGGACGGCGTCGGGCGGGCAGGATGTTGGCGTCGGCGCCCGTGAGGCCGATGGCCGCACAGCCGCAGGCCTGCAGGCGGGCAACGATCTTCTTGTTCACCAGCCCACCGTAGACCATGGTAACCAGGTCCATTGTGGCTGCGTCGGTGATGCGGCGTCCGTTGACATAATGGGAGACGATGCCCAGCCGCTCCCCCACCCGGGTAGCGATCTTTCCGCCGCCATGCACCAGGATGCGGGGCCGTTGCAGGGCGGCAAAGGTTCCCAGGAAATCCTCCAGGGACTCCTCCCGGTCGACCACATGGCCGCCTATTTTAATCACGAGTAGTGTTTCCATGGCTGGTTGTTGGTTCACTTACAACGCCTTCAGCAGTTCCGCCAGCACCGCCTGAGCCGCCCATACCCGGTTGCCGGCTTCTGGGATGACGATAGACTGCGGACCGTCCAGCACCTCGTCGGTGATAACCAGGTTGCGGCGCACCGGCAGGCAGTGCATCACCCCGGCCTGCCGCGTGAGGGCCAGTTTTTTCGCGGTGATCATCCAGGCCGCGTCGGTACGGTCCACCTGCCCGTAATGGCGGTAGGAGGACCAGTTCTTGACATAGACGAAGTCGGCGTCGCGGAGCGCCGCATCCTGGTCATGGAGCACGGCGGCGCCCCCGGTAAAGCGATCATCCAACTCATAGCCTTCGGGCTGGGCAATAACCAGCTCCGCCCCGCCCCAGGCACCCCCCCACTGGGCGAAGGAGTTGGGCACAGACTGTGGCAGGGCCTTGATGTGTGGAGCCCAGGTCATCACCACCCGGGGCTTGCGCGCCGCCCCCTTGGCCAGCCACTGCTCCCGGATGGTGACCAGGTCGGCCAGGCTCTGCAGGGGGTGCAGGGTGGCGCTCTCCAGGCTGACGACGGGAATGCCGGCATGCCGCACAAACTGCCGCAGGTAGTTCTCGCTGTAGTCCGTCTCCCGGTTCTTAAGACCGGGAAAGGTGCGGATCGCGAGGATATCGAAATACTGCCCCATCACGGCGGCAGCCTCGCGGACATGCTCAGCGCTGCCGCCGTCCATGACCGTGCCATCGGCAAACTCCAGCTGCCATCCGTCCTTGTCTACGTTGAAAACGATGACCTCCATGCCCAGGTGCCGCGCCGCCACCTGCGTGCTGATGCGGGTACGCATGCTGGGGTTCATGAACAGCATGCCCAGGGTCTTGTGCCTGCCCAGGGTCTCATCCCTGAAAGGCTGCTGTTTGTAGGCCAGGGCCAGGTCCATGAGCGCCCCGATGTCGGGTACGTCTTCCGCGGATAAAAAATGTTTCATCTGTGGGTCCATTCCTTGTGAACACTATGCGCCGGCGGCCTCGAGCTCTTCTTCGAGGGCATCGAGAAATTCGTCGGCCTGCCGGGCGTTCAGGGCCAGGGAAGGCAGCAGCCGAATGGTCCTGGCCCCGGAGGCGCCGGTGAATATCTTGTGGTTATCCAGCAGCTTGCGGCGGAGGTCCTGCAGTTCCTCGGGCAGGTCGAAGGCGATCATCAGGCCGCGGCCCCGCACATCCTGCAGCTGGCCAAGCCCCTGCAGCCGCCCGATCAGGTACTGCCCCACGTTGGCGGCGTTCTCCATGAGCTGTTCTTCTTCGATTACCTCCAGCACGGCCATGCAGGCTGCACAGGCCAGGTAATTGCCACCGAAGGTGGTGCCCAGTTGCCCTGCCCAGGCCTCGATATGGGGGCCCACCAGGACCGCTCCTACCGGAAAACCGTTGCCCATGCCCTTGGCCAGGGTGATCAGATCGGGGGTCACCCCGGCGTACTGGTGGGCAAAGAAGCGGCCGCTGCGCCCGTAGCCGGACTGCACTTCGTCCAATATAAGCATTGCTCCGCACTCGTCGCATTTTTTGCGCAGGGCCTGCAGAAAAGCGTCCTCCGCCACCCGGATGCCCCCCACCCCCTGTATGCCTTCCACGATCACCGCGGCGGTGTGTTCATCGATGGCCTGCTCCAGGCCCTCCGTCTCGTTGAAAGGCAGGAAGCGGACCTCGTGCACCCCATTGTAAGGCGACACGATGCGGGGGTTGTCGGTCACCGCCACCGCTCCGGAAGTACGGCCGTGAAAGGCGCCCCGGAAAGCCACCACTTTCTTCCGGCCCGTGACGAAAGAGGCCAGCTTGAGGGCATTTTCATTCGCCTCGGCCCCCGAATTGCAGAGAAAGAGGTTGTAGGCGGGACAGCCGCTCAACCGGCCCAGGCTTTCGGCCAGGGCGGTCTGCAGGGGGTTCTGCACGGAGTTGGAATAAAAACCGATCCTGTTCAGCTGGTCCGTCAGGGCCTGGATGTACCGCGGGTGGGAATGGCCGATCGAAATGACGGCATGCCCGCCGTACATGTCGAGATATTGTTCGCCCTTGTCATCCCAAAGGTAGCTTCCCCGCGCTTTGACGGGCGTAATGTCGAACAGCGTGTATACGTTGAATAAATTCATGATGGTTTTCCCCTGGGGGGCTTTTTAATGGGTGAAGTAGGCCGGTGCTGCAACGGGTCAGTATACCACGCCTTTCAGGCGCAGGCCGGCCGTTTCGTCCAGGCCGAGCAGGATGTTCATGTTCTGAACCGCCTGCCCCGAGGCGCCTTTGATCAGGTTGTCGTCAATGGAGTGGATAATGAGCTGGCCGTCCACCTTCTCCAGGTGGATCAGGCATTTGTTGGTGTTGACCACCTGCTTGACGTCGATCATCCGCTCGCTGACATGGGTAAAGGGATGATCCGCATAATAGTCCTGGTACAGGCGGTAGGCCTCCTCGAGCTCCAGGGGGCAGGCCAGGTAGGAGGTAATGAAGATGCCCCGCGTGAAATCG
This sequence comes from uncultured Chitinophagaceae bacterium, assembly GCA_966252445.1. Taxonomy (GTDB): domain Bacteria; phylum Bacteroidota; class Bacteroidia; order Chitinophagales; family Chitinophagaceae; genus CBINPH01. Next base: position 14,591 of record CBINPH010000007.1, read on the forward strand.
CCCCGCCAGGGTACAAAATGGATGGGCGCGGCAAAGCCGGGCTGCAAGGCCTGCAGGGTCCGGCGGATCTCCTTTAGGTGCTGGTGGGTCATCGTCTTGTAGGCGTTGACATTGCCGTGCCTCCAGCTGTGCTGGGTGGTGGCCTGCAGCTTCTGTCCCGCCCCCGTCGAGCCCGTGATGCCGGTGCTGTGTACTTCTTGCAGCAGGCCGGCGGCGGCCAGCGGCAGCAGGCCGAGCTGTATAGCCGTCGCAAAACAGCCAGGGTTGGCGACGTCATGAGCTCCGGCAATCTGCGCCCGGTTCCATTCGGGCAGGCCGTACACGAATTCCCGGCCGGGAGGCGCATCGCCCAGCCGGAAATCATGGCTCAGGTCGACGATGTGCACCGAGGCAGGGATATCCTGCGCCTCCAGCAGGCGCCGCGACTCCCCATGGCCCATGCAGAGGAAGACCACGTCCACATCCCAGTTCCAGCTGTCCGTGAACCGGATATCCGTGTCGCCCAGGAGATCGGTATGCACGGCGTAGAGGGGTTCCCCCGCATGGCTGCGGCTGTGGACATAGGCCAGCCGTACCTGGGGGTGGTTGAGCAGGATGCGAACCATCTCGCCGCCGGCAAAGCCGGCGCCGCCGATGACGGCCGCCTGTATATGTCTTTGATCGTTCATGACTCCAGATTGATGGGGGCAGCAGGCCCCCTGGTTCGTTTTCCCGGGAGCATCAGCCCGGCCTCTCGTCGTTGACCCGGTGCCAGATCATGGTCTGGTTGCCGAAGATCTTGGAGAAGCCGCGTACGTCTTCTCCGCTCCAGCCGCTGTTCATCTCGCCATATTGGCCAAAGCGGCTGCTCATCAGGTCATGCGGGGATCGGACGCCGTTGACGCGGAAATGGCCGGGAAAGAGCGTCAGCTCCACCGCTCCACTGACCTTGTCCTGGGACTGCCGCAGGAAAGCCTCTATATCTCGCATCACGGGATCCAGGATCTGCCCTTCATGCAGCCAGTTGCCGTAGAAAGCGCTCAGCTGGTCCTTCCACATCAGCTGCCATTTGGTGAGCACATGCTTTTCCAGGGCATGATGCGCCTTGATGATGAGCATGGGGGCGGCGGCCTCGAAGCCCACCCGTCCCTTGATGCCGATGATGGTGTCCCCTACATGGATGTCCCTGCCTATGCCAAAGGGTCCCGCCAGCTGCTGCAGGAAAACAATGGCCTCGACGGGGTGATCGAAACGGTGCTCGTCGACGCCCTGGAGTTCGCCCCGGGTAAAATGCAGGGTCAGGGTCTGCGGCTCTGTCTTGGTCATGGGCGTAGGAAAGGCCTCGTCCGGCAGGAACTGGTCGGAACTGAGGGTCTCCCGGCCACCTACTGAGGTGCCCCATATGCCTTTGTTGATGGAATAGGCCGCTTTGCTGAAGTCCATGTCCACCCCTTTGGAGCGGAGGTATTCGATCTCCTGCTCCCGGCTGAGACGCAGGTCCCGTATGGGGGTAATGATCTCCACACCGGGGATCATAATGTGGAAGATCATATCGAAGCGGACCTGGTCATTGCCGGCGCCGGTGCTGCCGTGGCTCACCGCGTCGGCGCCGATCTCCAGCGCATATTCCGCGATCGCCATGGCCTGGCTCATCCGCTCGGCGCTGACACTGAGGGGATAGGTGTTGTTCTTCAGGATATTGCCATAGACCAGGTAACGGATGACCCGATCATAATAGGGCCTGACGGCGTCCACGTTGCGATGGCTGGTCACCCCCAGGCGATAGGCCTTTTCTTCTATAGCCTGCAATTCCTGCTCGCTGAATCCGCCGGTATTGACGGTTATGGAATATACCTCGTATCCTTTTTCTTCGGTCAGGTATTTGACACAATAGGAGGTGTCCAGTCCTCCGCTGAAACCCAGAACAATCTTCTTACCCATCGTTTATCCGTTTGGTTGGCTCAAAATAACAAAAACCGTTTTTTCGGCAGGGCCGGCGCCGCCCCGCTTTTCTCGTCCCGCCGGCGGATGCCTTTGAGCATCACGTAACGCTTGTAGCGCACCCACCGCTCAAAAAGCTTGAAATTCCCCTTGAAATGGCGGCGGCGTCCCGGCGCCTGTTCGCCGCTGGCTCCCGCCACGGCGGCAGGAACGGCCGCGCCGGGGCGGCCGGCCTTCTCTGCGGGATCATAGAGCATGGCCGTGCACAGGCAGTTCTGCCGGCCCTTGGACATGAGGATATCGTAGTTGACACAGCTCTGGCAACCTTTCCAGAAATCCTCGTCGTCGGTCAGCTCCGAATAAGGGACCGGCTCATACCCCAGCTCCGAGTTGATCTTCATGACCGCCAGGCCGGTGGTGAGGCCGAAGATCTTGGCCTCGGGGTATTTCTTCCGCGACAGCTCAAAAATACGCTTCTTGATCTCCGTGGCCACCCCCTGTCCGCGAAAATCGGGCGACACGATGAGCCCCGAATTGGCCACATACTTTTCGTGACCCCAGGCCTCAATATAGCAAAATCCCACCCACTGGCCTTCGGGAGTCACGGCGATCACCGCCTTGCCTTCCTCCATTTTCTTGCGGACGTAATCGGGTGAACGGCGGGCGATGCCGGTGCCGCGCTTCATCGCGGAAGAGGCCATTTCCTCGGTGATCGTCTCGGCATATTGAAAATCAGCAGCCGTAGCTGCCCGCACGATATAGTTTTTTTGCGGTTCCAATGTCAAAGGAATGAAAGGGATAAAAAGATAAGGGTTCGGCTATGATGGAAGGACCCACCCGCGGGGCGGGCAGGGTAGTCTCTGGCGCAGGGTACCACGGTACGGTATGCGGCGCCTCAGATGCGGGATCGTCGGGCAAGATAACGGAACACATTAACCCCAAAAGAAGGCATGATTCCCCGGAAGGAAGGATGCAGCGCCGGCGGCGCGGTATGGGTTGAATGTTTTTTCAACTTCAGTTCAGCATTAGACGGTGAACAAAGATTTGGTCCGTTTGGTGAATATGTCTGCAAAGGTATGCCAAAGTTTTTTTTAACGCTCAAAAAATATCTGCCGCCGGCGGAACGGGCTCCTCCGAAAATGACCAAAATGAATGCTGCCGCCAGGCCGCAGCTGACGGCGTTTTGGGCAGGCGCCGCGGACCGGGCCCCAATGACGGGCGCTGAAGTCCGGAATTTTTGATATCTTTCGCGCTATCCTTCCGGCCATGCATTGGAGAAAGTTCACCTTTTCGCTGCTCCTCACCGGCTTCCTTATCTTTTTCCTGGACAGGCGCTGGGGTACGCTGCCGCCCATGGGCCGCCTGCTGAGCCCGCAGGAGGGCTTCTGGCGCAACGCCGAGCCCGTAGACAAAGACTTTTCCGGCAGCCGCCGCCTGGCGGCGCTGCAGGGGACGGCGAGCGTATGGCTCGACGAACGCCTGGTGCCGCACATCTTCGCCGCCAACACCCATGATCTGTATTATCTCCAGGGATATGTGACGGCCCGCTTCCGCCTCTGGCAAATGGAGATGCAGGTCCGTGCCGCAGCGGGACGGGTCTCCGAGGTCCTCGGGGAGGACGGCATCCCCTTCGACCGCCTGCAGCGCCGCAAGGGCATGGTCAGCGCCGCCCGCCTCTCCCTGGAAGCCATGGAAGCCGACAGCGCCACACACCAGGTGCTCGAGGCTTACACCGCGGGCATCAACGCCTATATCTCCAGTCTCCGTCCCCGGGACCTGCCCCTGGAATATAAGCTGCTCGACTACCGCCCCGAGCCCTGGACGCCCCTGAAATCGGCCCTCTTGTTGAAATTCATGTCCGACGACCTGACGGGGCATACCGATGACCTGGAAAACACCAACTTCCTGGCCCTGGGCCTGCAGGATCCCCGCTATTCCCTGCAGCATTTTGATCAGCTTTTTCCTTCCATTCCCGACAGCAGTTACCCCATCGTCCCGGAGGGCAGTCCCTTCTACCGGCCCAGCCGCTCCCTGCCTTCCCTGCCGGACAGCACCTGGCTGAAAGCCGTCCGGGCGGTACAGGCCGCGCCGCCTTACCGTCCGGATCCGGACAATGGCTCCAACAACTGGGTGGTCGCCGGCAAGAAGACCGCCAGCGGGGCACCCATCCTGGCCAACGACCCCCACCTGGGGCTGAACCTGCCCTCCCTGTGGTTCGAGGTCCAGCTGCAGGGGCCCGGCATGAACGTCTACGGCGCCTCCCTGCCCGGCGCACCCGGCGTCATCATAGGTTTCAACGACCATATCGCCTGGGGGGTGACCAATGCCCAGCGGGACGTCAAAGACTACTACGCCATCCGCTTCCGCGACGCCAGCCGGCGACAGTACTGGTTCGAAGGTGCATGGACAAACACGGCATTCCATGTCGAACGCATCGCCGTACGCGGGCATGACACGGTGATGGACAGCGTGGCCTACACCGTCTTCGGACCGGTGATCTACGACCACAGCTTCCCCGACACCAGCAGCGAAAGGCCTTACCTGGCCGTGCATTGGGCGGCGGCGGCCCCCTCGAACGAGCTCAAGACTTTTTACCTGCTCAACCACGCCCAGGGCTACAACGACTACCTGGACGCCCTGCAGTATTACCAGTGCCCCGCCCAGAACTTTGCCTATGCCGACAAAGGCGGCAACATTGCCCTCTGGCAACAGGGGCGCTTCCCCCTGCGCCCCCGCCACGGCGGCCGCTTCGTGCTTCCCGGCGAGGATTCGGGCTTCCTCTGGAAAGACTATATCCCCTTCCGGGAGAACCCCCATGCCATGGATCCCGAGCAGGGATTCCTGTTTTCTGCCAACCAGAACCCTACGGACAGCAGTTATCCCTATCCGTACTTCGGGAGCTTCATCCAGTTCAGGGCCAAACGCATCCATGAGGTGCTGCAGGGCGGCAGCCGGATGACCATCCAGGACATGATGGACCTGCAGACAGATCTGCGCGACGATTTCGCCGCTGAGGCCCTGCCTTTCATGTTGCGGGCGCTGGACAGCGCCGCCCTGCAGCCGGCCCTGCGCCGCTACCGAGACACGCTGATGCGCTGGGATTACCGGACCCTGGCCGGCTCCACGGCCCCCACCCTCTTCCATGCCTGGTGGGACAGCCTCTATGCGGCCATCTGGGACGACGACCTGACCCATCCGGCGGGGCTGCCCATGCCGAAGCCTACGGACAACACCACCATCGAATGGCTGCTGAGGGGCGCCATGCCCTACGTGGATGACCGCCGCACGCCGGCACGGGAGGACGTCGCCGAGCTGGTGCAACGGTCGTTCCTGCAAGCTATGCAGGCCCTCGCCCCCGCCGACAGCGGCCGGCAACTGCAATGGGGACAGTACCGCGGCACGGACCTCATGCACCTGACCAAGATACCGGCGTTCAGCCACCGGCACCTGTTCACGGGTGGGGACGCCTATACCGTCAACGCCCTGAAAAAAGACCACGGGCCCTCCTGGCGCATGATCGTGCAGCTGGGAGACTCCACGGTAGCCTATGGCGTATATCCCGGCGGACAGAGCGGCAATCCCGGCAGCCGTTATTACGATAACTTTATAGGGCACTGGCTGCAGGGCCGCTATTACCGGCTGCATGTGTTCGCACCTGGAGACAGCAGCGACCGCCATGTCCGGTATCGCATCCATTATCGCCCTTAACCGGACGCCTAAAAACGATATTGATGAAACCGTTACTGTTGTTGCTGATCACCGCGCTGCTGAGCTTTCTCGCCGGCCTCTGGCTGCCTTGGTGGTCGGTGGCGCCGGCCGCCTTCCTGGTGGCGCTGGCCGGGGGGCAGCCCCCGCTGGGCAGTTTCCTGACGGCCTTCATCGCCGTCTTCCTGCTCTGGTTCGCCCTGGCTTTTTTCATCGACCTGCACAATGATCATATCCTCGGCACGCGGATGAGCGAGCTCATCCTGGGCACCCAGGCTCCCCTGCTGATCGCCGCTGCCAGCGCTCTGTTGGGCGGCCTGACGGCGGGGCTGGCGGCGCTGAGTGCAGCTTTCCTGCGCCAACCCAAGAAAAAAGACCGCTACAACCGGTATTACCGCTAAGCCCCCCGCTGCAGGGCAGGCCCTGGTTCCCGCCCGCCCATAAAAAGCCGTTTGTTTGACATCGCAGGGTTATTTTTGCGCCCTGATCGCCACCTCATGTTCCGCCATATCCGCTACCTGGCCCAGTTATACCTGTTCTGGCTGCTGTTGTTCTGTTTCAACCGCATGGTCTTCCTGCTGGTGCAGCACGGCGAGCTGGGGGGAATCCCCTGGCGGGAGCTGCTCCTCAGCGCCTGGTATGCCCTGCCCCTGGATTCCTCGGCTGCCTGCTACAGTTGCGGGCTGCCCTTCCTGCTGCTCTGGGCCGCCGCGGCGCTCCGCGGAGGGGAGGCTACGCCAGCCGGCGAGCGACGCTGGCTGGGGGTATTGAGGGGCATCGTGCTGCTGTCTATCTTCCTCCACCACGCTACCGCCTACGGAGAGGCCGCCCTGTATACGCAGTGGCATACCAAGCTGTCCGCCGAGGCCCTGGCCCACTTCGCGCATCCCGCGGAGGTCTTCCGCAGCGCCTCCGCCGGTCTGACCCTGCTTTTTTTCGGCTGCCTGGTCCTCTTCACTGCGGCCTTCGGCTATGCGTACACGCGCTGGGTGCAGCCCCGCCACCTGGGCGCCCCCCTGCCTGGCCTGCGCCGCGTCCTGGCCGCCCTGGTTTGGTTTCCGCTCAGCGGCTTCGTGCTGTTCTCCGGCATACGCGGCGGATGGAAGCGCTTTCCGATCAGCCAGAGCATCGCCTATTTCTCCGCCCACGCCGTACTCAACGACGGCGCCGTCAACCCGGGATGGAACCTGATCCACAACCTCACCGAGCAGGCCAAGAACCTCGACACCAACCCCTACCACTGGATGAGCGGCGCCGAGGCCAGGGCACTGGTGGACAGCCTCTACAGGCCCCCTGATGACAGCGGGCTGCAGGTACTCACCATGCAGCGCCCCAACGTGGTATTCATCATCGCGGAGAGCTGGACCTCGGAAGCCTTGCAGGTGCCGGGCCACCCGGAGCTCATGCCCGTCTTCGACAGCCTGGTGCACGAAGGCATCTATTACGATGCCTGCTATGCAGCCGGCCATGTCTCCGACCAGGGTCTGCCGGCTATCCTCAGCGCCATGCCCAGCACCGGCAATGTGTCGATCTGCAGCGAGCCGGCGAGGACCCTGCACCTGCCGGCGCTCAGCGAGTCGCTGGGCGCGGCGGGCTACCACACAGGGTTCCTCTACGGGGGACAGCTGGACTTCGGCAATATCCAGGGCTATGTCTACAACAAAAAGTTTTCCCTGGTGCGCTCGGGCCGGGAGCTGCCCTCGGCGCTGCCCCGCACGGCGCTGGGCGTCCCCGACGCGGTGATGGCCGGGGTGGCGGCCGCTTACATCAACGAAGCCCCAGAGCCGTATTTCTATTGCTGGTATACCCTCAGCTCGCACATGCCCTACGATATCCCGACGGTGCCGTGGATCAGCTTCGGCGGCAGGCAGCGTCCCTTCGTGAACTCCATGCACTACGCCGATTCCAGCCTGGGGATCTTTTTGCGGCAGCTGCGCAGCTCGCCGCGATATGCCCGCACCCTTTTTGTGCTGGTGGCCGACCATAGCCACGACACGCCTTATGACCGGGCCGTGCAAGACCGGCGGCGCCACCGGATACCCCTGCTTTTCTTCGGAGGCGCCATCCGCCCCGAGTGGAGGGGGCGAACCCTGCACCGCATCAGCTCCCAGCTGGACATCGCCGCGACCCTGCTGCAACAGCTCGGGTTGCCCGCCGGCGACTATCCCTGGAGCCGCGACCTGTTCAATCCCGGCACCCCGCAGTTCGCCGCTTTCAACTATGGCAACGGCCAGGGGCTGGTGATCCCGGAAGGCTCGCTCACCCTGGATGACCGCTTTTCCGCATATCTCCTCACGGACCTCCGCGACAGCGCCCGGGTCAGGCACCTGAAGCGGGTAAACCAGGCTCTGCAACAACGGGCTTATGATTATTTCCTGCAGTGGTGAGGCTTCTATGGGCCCGCGGAGGGCCACCCCGCTGCGAAGAAGCCTCCGGCGCCGCCGGGACCTTGGTCTCTTTTTTGCAAAGAAAAACCCTGTTGAGCCTCACTACCTTTCCCCACGCCCGGATACGTGGCCGCAGCCGGACCTCCCACCCGCTGTGGCCTGCGGTGCTGTGGCGCGGACTCCTGATGGCCATGCTGGCGCTCGGGTGGGGACGCCACGCCCTGGGGCAGGAACGCCTGCGGCTCAGCGGGGTGGTCACCGATGAGCAGCACCATCCCCTGCCCTTTGCCAGCGTCTACCTCAAGGGCGCCGCCGCCGGCACCAGCACCAATGCCGCCGGCCGCTACTTCCTCCTGCTGCCTCCCGGCGAGCATGTCATCGTCTGCCGCTACCTCGGATACGAAAAACAGGAGCGGTCCGTCGTCCTGAGCGGAGCGGACGACACGCTCGATTTTGTCATGCGCAGCACCAGCATCCACATCAGCGAGGTGGTCGTCCGTGGCGGCGAGGACCC
>CBINPH010000008.1:0-22587 GCA_966252445.1 uncultured Chitinophagaceae bacterium
TAATAAAAGATAATTTTGTCTTAAATACAACTCCTGCTACCTTTGTCCCGAACCTGATTCACCAAAAATCCAGCTCATGACAAAAGCAGCATTCCTGGACGTCACCCGGCTCGAGCCGCGCATGAAGCATCCCACGATCTTTCAGCATTTTGACGCCCTGCAGGCCGGGGAGGGCTTCATCCTCCACAATGACCATGATCCCAAGCCCCTGTACTACCAGCTCCTGGGAGAGCGCGGGGATATCTTTACGTGGGAATACCTGCAACAGGGACCCGAATGGTGGGAAGTGCGCATCCGTAAAAAGGACCACACACCGGGTGACGACAACATCGGCGCCATAGCGGCCGGCGATCTGCGCAAAGCGGAAGTCTTCCGCAAGCTGGGCCTGGATTTCTGCTGCAACGGTCATCGCTCGCTCAAAGAAGCCTGCGAGGATGCGGGGATACCCGAACAGCACGTGCGGGAAGCCCTGGAGCACCTGCCGGAGGAAGCCGGCATCCGGGCACCGGAATATGACCATTGGGAACTGGATTTCCTGGCCGATTACATCGTACAGGTCCATCACCGGTATGTCGAGGAGATGTCTCCGCTGTTGCGGGACCTTTCCACCAAGGTGGCGGCCCGTCATGCCGGCGCCCATCCGGAGCTGAAGCCCATGGCCGAGGAGGTAGAGGCCTTGCTGGAAGAGATGCGCGCTCATCAGATCAAGGAAGAGAAGATCCTGTTTCCCTTCATCCGGGAAATGGTCCGGGGTCAGCGGGAGGGCCGTCCATTCCCGCACCCGCCGTTCGGCACCCTGGAAAGCCCGGTGGAGATGATGAAAGAAGATCACCGGGAGGCCGCGGTTCATATTAAGGCCCTGGCTTCGCTATCCCAAAATTACCAGGCGCCTGCCGACGGCTGCGACAGTTACCGCCTCTATTACGCCCGGCTCCGTGCTTTTGATGAAGACTTGCAGCTCCACATTCATCTGGAGAACAATATCCTTTTTCCCAAGGCCGTGGCCATGGAAAAATCCCTTCAACCCTAAGACCCCCATCATGGATATCGGAGAAATTTACAGCAACGACCAGTTCAAGATACTCAAAGCGGAGATCCCCGCCGGGCAGCGGATACCCACGCACACGGCCAGCTCGGAAGCTTTTTTAGTCGTCGTGCAGGGCAAGGCTCAACTCATTTTCAGCGATACGGAGGTGTCTCTGGAGCCAGGATCCACCTACCGGATCCCCGTGCGTAAACCCCATTCCCTGGATGTCAGCGAAGATCTCGAAGCTTTTATTGTCCTGGGCGGTGAGGGCCGGATCACCTTCGCGTCCCATATTGCGGGTCAACTCAGGGGCAGTACGCTGCCTGGCTGATTCCTCCACAGGCCTCGGTTAAATCATGAAAACGATCAATGCCCATACCAAAGTGTCGACGGTACTCCGGGAGCATCCCGGCGCCATGGACGCCCTGGTCGCCATCCATCCCCGTTTCGACAAACTGCGGAATCCGCTGTTGCGGCGGTTGCTGGCCGGCAGGACCACGCTGGCCGCAGCGGCAGCCATAGGCGGGTGTACCCTGCAGGAGATCGCCGCAGCGCTGGGAAAACTGGGCTTTGTCTGGGAGGGACCGCTGGAAGAAGCCCCTGCGGCGCCCCTGGAAGAACCGGCATTCATGGCTCTGGCTGACCGGGGAGCGGAGCGGGTGCTGGATGTGCGTTCGGATCTGGAGGCCGGCAAGGATCCCCTGAAAAAGATCATGGCCGCTGTACAGGACCTGCCGGAAGGCCAGCTCCTCCGCATCATCAATACCTTTGAACCCGCGCCGCTGATCAGCCTGCTGGCCAAGCAGGGATTTGCCCACCATGTCCGCCAGCCCCGGGAAGGGGAGGTCCATACCTACTTTTACCGTTCCACCACATCCACGTCGCGCGCAGAAGCCCCCCGTATCCCCGAGATGACCGATCCGGCGGTTTTCGCCCGAAGCCTCAGGGCATTCGGAGAACGCCTGCTGTCCCTGGATGTAAGACAGATGGAAATGCCCATGCCCCTGGTGACGATCCTGGAGGCTTTATCGACCTTGCCGGAGCACCATGCCCTGTCCGTATGGCATCGCCGCGTGCCCGTCTTCCTGTTTAGTGAACTGGAGGACAGGGGCTTCCATTACCTGATGCACCGGGACGGGGATGAGCAAGTCCGCTTGCTGATTTTCAGGGAGCAGGAGCTCCGGGCTGTTGTGGAAACGTAAAACAAGATCCTTATGCCTCCGCTTGGTACTGCACATGCGCCTTCTCCTTCGGTGGTCTTGCCCTATTACATGACGGCGGCCGCGGCCTTTTTCGTGCTGGCCGTGCTCATGCTCTGCTCCGTACCTTCCTTCACCGGCCATTATTTCCAGCCCCATACCCTGGCTATGACGCATCTGGCCGCTTTGGGATGGGGTACGATGATGATCTTTGGTGCCAGCCACCAGCTGATACCCGTCGTCGCTGAAGCGCCGCTGTTCAGCGAGACCCTGGCCAAAATCTGTTACATCCTGCTCTTGCCAGGTGTGGTCCTGATTAGCGTGTCCTTCTGGTCCTTCTCCCTCGGGGCGGGCCTGCAGGCAGGGGCTTTTCTGGTCCTGGCCTCGGCAGTCCTCTACGCCCTCAACGTCTGGCGTACGCTGCGCCGTGCACACAAACGCTCCATGGCTGCCGATTGCATCCTCACGGCTTCCTGGTGGCTGGTACTTACCGCAGCGCTGGGCACCCTGCTGGTGTTTAACCTGCGCTATGCCTTCCTCCCGCAGGAGCATGTCTATTACCTGAAGGTCCACGCGCATTTGGGTATAGCCGGATGGTTCCTGCTGCTCGTTATGGGCGTCGCCTCGCGGCTGATTCCCATGTTCCTGCTGTCTCACCGGGAACCCGGATGGGAGCTTCGCCTGGCATATTTTGCCGTCAACGGCGCCTTGCTGGCCTGGTTGCTCATGGCCCTGGCCCTGCATACCGAACGCTGGTGGCCCCTGCCGGCCCTGGGTGTCCTGGCCGGCGTCGCCGCTTTTGGCCGCTTTATTTACCGGGCCTGGCAAGGGGCCATACGCAGGAAGCTGGATGCGGCCATGCGCCTCAGCCTCATCGGCCTCGGTTTCATGGGGCTGCCCTTTGTGCTGCTGGGGATCCTGGCCTTTCTCGGTACGGGAGGACCCGCAATGACCCGGTTCAGTCTGGGGTATGGGGTCAGCATTTTTGCCGGCTTCCTCACCGCCATTATCCTGGGGCAGACCTTCAAGACCCTGCCTTTCATTGTCTGGATGCAGCGGTATAAGCACAGGGTGGGCCGGGAGAAAACCCCGCTTCCCAAGGACCTGTACAGGGAACGCTGGGTGCGGTATCAGCTGATTGCTTACCTGGCCGGCTATACGCTATTGCTGGGCGGTATCCTTGCCGGGCTCCCCGCCGTGATCACGGCCGGCTGCGGGGGCCTGCTGCTCGCGGCAGCCTGGTACAATGCCAGCGTATGGAAGATCGTTGCCCATAAACCAACGCCAGCCACGCCATGACCGACATCATTGACATCACGGATCCCCAGGCTTTTCTCAAACTCCAGGTTAGGGAATTGCTCCAGCAGGTATACGACCCGGAGCTGGGCGTAGATATCATCAACCTCGGCCTGGTTTACCGGATCGATGCAGATGCCGGGAGCCGGACGATCCAGGTGACCATGACCCTGACCTCACGGGGTTGTCCCATGGGCGCGATGATCACCCGGGAGGCCGCCACCCTGCTTCAGGACCACTTTGCAGACTGGGACATCCATATCCACCTGGTCTGGGATCCGCCCTGGTCAGCCGAGCGGATCAGCGCAGAAGGGCGGGCTCAGCTCGGGCGCTGAAAGGCAGGTGCCGAAAAAGCCGTATATTCACGATATCTGAACACTGTACTGTCCAAAAACGCCGTCATGCCTCAACCGATTAAGCGCAGCCCCGCCCTGATGCCCCTGTCCCGGGAACATCATTTCGATCTTTTGCTGGTATGGAAGCTCCGGCAGGGGCTGGCCAAAGGGGTGGAACCGGCCCGCATGGCCGCTTACGTCAATTACCTGTATGAAGGCATGATCGATACCCATTTTTCAGATGAGGAACAGTTCTTTTTCGATCAACTGCCTGCCGGCGATCCCCAGGCTGAAGAGGCCCGGAAACAACATGCCGAACTCCGCCAGACGATAGACCTGGCCGCTGACCCGCAGAAGGCCACGCCGGAGCTTTTTGAACGCCTGGCCGACCTGCTGGAGGCCCATGTGCGCTATGAAGAGCGGGAGCTGTTTGCTTACCTCGAAAAAACCCTTTCACCCGACGTCCTGTCCAAGGCCCAATCGGTGATCGAAGAGCGTCATCAGGGCTTTGACGACAGCTGGCAGGACATTTTCTGGAGCAAGTAAAAGCAACAGAATGCGATGCCTTGGAAACGCCGAAAATAAAAAAAGATAAAAATGTCTTTATTTATTTTTTCTGTACCTTTGCACTGGATTTCTGATCCTGTTTTCGCCATGAAAATTCACCAAGCTCTTTTGCTGTTTACCCCCGCGGCGGCCGCCACGGACAGTCCCGAGTGGGCTGCTGCGGACCCGGGCCGGTTCCTGCCGGCCATGCTGGTGCTGCTGGCCGTGCTGGTGCTCGTCTTTGCCGGGCTGGTGCTCCTGGCGAGGGTCAATGCCCTTCGTACCGAGCGGAGCAAGACCAGCCGCCCCGCCGGCCCGCTCCGCAATCGTCTTCAGGCCCTGGAAGAAGGGGAGATTGATGCGCTGATCCGGGCCAGGAAGACCCACATCAACCTGTCTACCAAAAAATCCAGCCAGGCTCATGGAACTTCTCAGCCCTATGCATGCACTTATCCCTAAAGCCCGGGGCCTGTTCCTGCCCCTGGGCGCCCTGATGCTGTTTCCCGCTGCCGTCGCCGCGCAGAGCACGGAGGATACCGAGGTGTTCAGCCATGCGGGCATCATCGGCGCTGTCGTCGTCGCCATCCTGCTCTTGCTGCTGCTGGTCTTGATCCTCGTGGCCCGGGTCAATACCTTGATCGCTTCGGCGCGGGAAAACCGCAGGGCGGCAGAGCGCCGGGCTTTGCAGGAAGAGTTGTTGACCCTGGAAGGCGATGCGCTGGATGCGCTGCTGGAACAACGGAAGAGTGCCCTGCAATACCGCCTCAGCGGCCACGAACTGTCCGGCACCGAAGCGCCGCAGGATGCCAGAGGGATTATTGCTCACGCCAGCACGGATCCGGAAGTGCCCTTTGTCAGCGAAAAGAAATACCTCAGGGCCCGGCTGACGGTGGATCCCGGCCTCCAAAAGCTGGTCCTGGCTTACCTGGGACTGGCGGCCTTCTGGCTGGTCTTCGGCACGCTGGTCGGGGAATACGAAGGCATCAAGTTCGTGCGTCCTGATATCGATCACCTGGCCTGGCTGAGCTTCGGCCGCCTGCGGCCCGTTCATACCAATAGCGTGTTCTGGGGCTGGGCTTCCCTGGCCATGATCGGGCTGGCCTATTTCGTGGTATCCCGGACCTCCAATACCCGCATCCACAGCCTCAGGGCCGGATGGTGGGCCCTGGCCCTCATGAACGCCGCGATCGTGACGGGGGATCTCTGCCTGATGGCGGGGATCAACAACGGGGGAGGGGAGTACCGCGAGTTTCTCTGGCCGGTGATGGGGCTTTTTGCCGCAGGGATGATCATCACCCTGGTTAATTTCTATCGCACCGTGGCCAGCCGCAAAGCGCCGGAGATTTATATTTCCAACTGGTATATCCTGGCGGCCCTCGCCTGGACCCTGATCCTGGTCACGATCGCCTACCTGCCCTGGTATCAGCATGGCCTGGGAGAGACCGTCATCCAGGGGTATTACATGCACAATGCCGTCGGGATGTGGTTCATGACCTTTACGCTGGGCCTGATGTACTATTACCTGCCAGCGGCCCTCAACAAACCCATCTATTCTTATTCGCTCGGTGTGCTGGCCTTCTGGACCCAGATGCTTTTTTACACCATGATCGGGACCCATCATTTCATCTTCAGCCCCCTGCCCTGGTGGTTGCAGACCATGGCCATCATCTTCAGCGTAGGGATGTTCATCCCGGTAACCGCCGGCACCACCAATTTTCTGCTTACCATGAAAGGCAGCTGGAAGGCGATTTCCGACAGCTATGTATTGCCCTTTATGCTGGTCGGTGTGGTCTATTATTTCCTGGGCTCGGCACAGGGCAGCTTCGAGGCTTTTCGCTTCACCAATTACGCGTGGCATTTTACCGACTATACGGTAGGACATTCCCACATGACCATGTACGGCATTGTGACTTTTATGCTGTGGGGATGCATCTATTACCTGCTTCCCCGGATCACCGGCCGGGAGCCGCGACAGGCCCTTGTCGGTATGCATTTTTGGTTCGCCTTCATCGGGTTGCTGCTCTATGAGTTCTCGATGATGATCGGCGGGACCATGCGGGGGCTCATGTGGATGGAAGGCCTGCCTTTCATACAGTCGGTCATCCGCATGGCCCCGTACTGGCTTTGGCGCGCCATCGGCGGCACGCTGATGTTCCTGTCCCATCTCGTGTTTGCCTACAACATTTTTATCATGTACCGGCGGCCAGTTCCCGCCGGCCCCGGCCCGGAGAGAAAGCAGCCTCCCTTTTCCACGGCTTCAATAGCGGAACCATGATCTTCAATTTTCACAAGAACCACAAGGAGCTTTTGCTGACCATCTTTTTGATGTATGGCCTGCTCAGCATTTTTATCGCGGTGCTGCCGGCTTTCCAGGTAGAAGAAAACAATGGCCCGCTGCCGGGGCAAAAGCCATTGCGTGCAGCCGAGGAGCGCGGACTCCGGGTCTACATAGCCAACGGCTGTGTCGCCTGTCATACCCAACAAGTGCGGGACATTGAGATGGACAAGGTATGGGGGGCACGCCCCTCCCTGCCCGGAGATTATTATTTCTCCAAGGCGAGGATGGGACCCTGGAGGCAGTCACCCTCCCTGCTGGGCAGCGAGCGCACCGGGCCCGATCTGACCAACGTCGGTGCACGCCTGCCCAGTGACCAGTGGCAATACCTGCACCTGTACAATCCGCGGGCCCTGGTGCCTGGCTCCATCATGCCGGCATTCCCCTGGCTTTTCGAACACAAGGCGGCCGCCGACTCCGGCGATGTGGTGGTCAGCGTGCCTGATGGGTTTCAGCGGGGCAAGGGCGTGCTGGTGCCCACCCAGGCTGCCCGGGACCTGGTGGCTTACCTGTTGTCGCTTAAGCAGGTGCCGCTTCCGCAGGCCGCGGATTTCCTGCCGAACCCCAAGTCCTTGACGAAGGAAAGGCCCGGCCCGCAGGCCGCCGTCGCCGCCCCGGAGGCAGGTTCCGGCGCCGTTACCGCTGCCAACGGAGAGGCCCTGTACCAGAGTACCTGTGCCGCCTGCCACCAGCCGAACGGCGAAGGGATAAAAGGGGCCTTCCCGCCCCTGAAGGGCAGCCAGGTGGTCAACAACGCAGATGCCAGCCTGCACATCAAGATCGTCCTCGGGGGTTACGATGCCCAGCCGGAATACGGGGTGATGCCTCCGTTCAAGGATCGTTTCAGCGATGACGAAATAGCGGCCATCATCAATTACGAAAGAACACACTGGGGCAACAACGCCCCCGGAGTCACGCCCGACGAGGTGGCCCAGATCAGGGCTGCCATGGATAAAGGGGAATGAACCAACCTGTCAAGCACGCGTTATGAAAAAATACCTGTTTGTCGTTATCATGCTGGCCCTGGGCCCGGTGCAGGCATTGGCCTGTGCGCTTTGTACCGAACAACAGCCCCGTTTTCTGCGCAGCGTGATCCATGGTCCGGGGCCGCAGGGGCCATGGGACTATGTCATCATGGCGGTCAGCATGGCCATTGTCCTGGTGGTGTTGTTCCTCAGCATACGCTACCTGGCCAGGCCCGGGGAAAAAGATCCGGGCCACATCAAATACATGATCCTCGGTCAAAACCATTCCGCCCATGAACAATGACAAGGACAGAAGTGTGCGGGTTTATCTCGATGATCAACCGGTGCCGCTGGCGGAATACACGCCGCCGGTGAAGATCACCCTGGATACAACCAAGCTTCCTGACGGCAAACATGTGCTGAAGGTGCTCGCCCGGTCCACCGACGGCATAGAAGGCATCCGGGAAGTCCCTTTCGTGGTGCGCAACGGACCGGCCATAACCATCGTGGGCCTGAACGACAATGATCAGGTAGACCACGATCTGCCTATCGTTATCAACGCTTACGGCAGCGAACGTCCGGACATGTTTATCGTCACGGGCTCCGAAACACCGGCAGCCATTCCGGCTTGGGTGTGGGTACTGGTCATTGCCTTTATGGCCTGGGGGGCCTATTTTCTGGTCCGGCACCTGACGCCGGCGCATTATGCCGTATTTTGGCCCCTGGCGACCATAGGGACCACGAGGCTCCGGCTTCGCCGGCGGACCCTTGCCGAGGTAAATAAGCGACTATGAAGAAAGACATCAGCACCATGGCAGATATCCGCGAGGCCGTGGATGCATTTTATGGCCGGGTGCGAAAAGACAGCCTGATCGGCCCTATTTTCGAGGATAAGCTGCAGGGCCAGTGGCCCCGTCACCTGGATATCATGTACCGCTTTTGGGGGACGGTGTTGCTGGATGGAGAGCATTCCTATACCGGGCAGCCATTCCTTCCCCATGCGGGCCTGCCCCTGGAGCGCGCTCATTTCGATCGCTGGCTGGCGTTGTGGGAAGAGACCCTGCGGGCTGCATTTGCCGGTCCGGTGGCCGACGATGCCATACTGCGGTCCAAAAAAATGGCCATGGTGTTTATGGCCAAACTGGAGGACGTCCGCCAGCACGGCGGACGCCCGCTCTTCTGACCCTGCATATCTGCCTATGTCGTTCCCGAAATTTCTGCTGATCGTCGCCTGCCTGGGCTGGGCGGGATTCATGTCAGCCATCAGTTTCATGGAATCCTGGGTCAAGTTCAGGGCCCGGGGGCTGACCCTGGCCCTGGGGCTGGAGGTCGGGCGCCTGGTGTTCCGCGCGCTGAACCGTATGGAATGGGTGTTTATGGCGGCCGTGGTGGTGGGTCTGGTGCTGGTCCGCAGCTGGCTGCTGCCCCTTCCCCTGGTGGCCGCCTTGCTGGCTGTCCTCTGCATACAAAGCTTCTGGCTGTTGCCCGCGCTGGAGCGCCGGGCGCAGGCCGTCATCAGCGGCGTCCGGCCCGCTGCCTCCGGCCATCACCGCTACTATGCCGGCCTGGAGCTCCTCAAGCTGGGCCTGTTGATCGTCGCGGCAGGACGTCTGTGCTTCCCGGCGGCCTGATATTAGCCAGAATGCATTTTCTTTGCAGCATGTCTGACGGAGAAAAGAACCCCTGGACGATCCTGGAGAGCAGGGTGGCCTATGACAACCCCTGGGTGGAGGTGACCGAGCACCAGGTGCGCAACCCGCAGGGCGGAGACGGGATATACGGCGTGGTGCATTTTAAGCATCTGGCCCTGGGCATACTGCCCCTGAGCGCTTCCGGTGAGATATATCTGGTGGGCCAGTATCGCTTTCCGCTGGGCGCCTACAGCTGGGAGATTCCCGAAGGAGGCGGCGCCCTGGACACCGATCCCCTGGACTCTGCCCGCAGGGAGCTGCTGGAGGAGACCGGGCTCCGGGCCCGCGACTGGGAGCCGTTCATGACCATGCATACCTCCAATTCGGTCTGCGATGAAAAGTGCCTGGTGTTCCTGGCCACGGGGTTGTCGCAGCACGAGGCAGAGCCTGAGGAGACCGAGGCCCTGCGCGTTCGCCGGCTGCCTTTTGCGGAGGCCGTGGAGATGGTGCTGAATGGATTGATTACCGACGCAATTTCCGTGGCCGCCATACTCCGGCTGAAGGTCCTGCTGGATGGCGGAACCCCCTGGCCGGGAAAATAACCGGCATCCTTCTTCCTTCCCAAAACTGCACCATGGTTGACAAAAGCAGACATAAGCCGGCGCTGATTTCCGGCCGGCAACCGCTGATCGAGGCGCTCCGTTCCGGCCATCCCCTGGAACGTATTTTCCTCCTCCGCAACGCCGTAGGCGAGAATGTGCGGGTCATCCAGACCCTGGCCCGGGAGCGGGGAATCCCCGTGAATATGGTGCCGGTAGAAAAGCTCAACCGCATGACCCGGGTGAACCACCAGGGATGCATAGGCATTGCTGCCCTGGTGCAATATCACGATCTGCAGGACGTCATATCTTTCGTGGTGGAAAAAGGGGAGACACCGCTGTTCCTGCTGGCTGACGGGATCACGGATGTGCGCAACATCGGCGCCATGGCCCGCAGCGCGGTCTGCTGCGGGGCACAGGCCCTAATCCTGGCCGAAAGCGGGGTGGCGCCGCTGAACGAGGAAGCTGTGAAAGCCTCGGCCGGGGCCCTGGAGCATCTGCTGGTCTGCCGGGTCAGGCGCCTGCCTGAAGCCGCTGCAACCCTGCGGCTCAACGGCATACGTCTGCTGGCGGCCGACATGCGGGGCAAACAGGAACTGCAGGCCTGCGACTGGACCGGGCCCGCAGCGGTGGTGCTGGGTGCGGAAGACCAGGGGGTGGACCCGGTGCTGCTGCAGGCGGCCGACAGCCGCTTCCGCATTCCCATGGCGGAGGGTTTCGATTCCTTCAATGTGTCCGTGGCTACGGGCATCATCCTGTATGAGGCCCTGCAACAACGCCGCGGCATCCGCCGGAGCTGAAGGAAAGGATTTTTTTGCGAGCCCCCATGGCCGTACCTTTACTGGAGCTTGGGCCCTGCAAAATGACCGCCATGGACGATTTTCTTGCCGCCCGTTCCCAGATGGGCGTGTCCCTGGGATTTCATATTGTCTTTGCCTGCATCGGCATGGTCATGCCCTTCTTCATGGCGGTGGCTCATTACCGCTGGCTGCGCAGCGGCGAGCAACGCTACAAAAACATTACCAAAGCCTGGAGCAGGGGTGTAGCCATCTTCTTCGTCACCGGCGCCGTATCCGGTACGGTGTTGTCATTCGAGCTCGGGCTGCTGTGGCCGGGTTTCATGCAGCATGCCGGCCCCATCATCGGCATGCCCTTTTCCCTGGAAGGCACCGCTTTTTTCATCGAAGCCATCGCGCTGGGGTTCTACCTGTACGGATGGGATAAACTGAACCGATGGTTTCATTGGTATACCGGACTGATCGTCGGGCTCAGCGGCCTGGCCTCAGGGATCCTCGTGGTATCCGCCAACGCCTGGATGAACAGCCCCAGCGGCTTCGACTATGTGGACGGCCGGTTCCTGCACATCGATCCCTGGAAGGCCATGTTCAACCCGGCATGGATACCGCAGGCCTTGCACATGATCCTGGCCGCCTTTGCCGCGACAGGGGCCGCCGTTGCCGGCGTCCATGCCTGGATGGTGCTCCGGGGCCGGGACAGGGATTTCCACGGGAAGGCTTTCCGCATTGCAGCTTTTTTCGCGGCGGCGGCTGCGCTCTTGCAACCCTTTAGCGGGGACATCGCCGCCCGCAGCGTCGCGCGGCTGCAGCCGGCCAAGCTGGCTGCCATGGAAGCCCTCTACCACACCCGTGCGGCGGCGCCCCTCACGATCGGAGGTATCCCCGATCCCGAGTCGGGGACCTTGCGTTACGCCATGGAGCTGCCCGGTATGCTGAGCTGGCTGGTTCAGGGCGACCGGGAGGCCCTGGTCACGGGCCTGGACCGGATCCCGGCAGCGGACCGCCCTCCCGTGGCCATCGTTCATTACAGTTTTCAGCTGATGGTTGCCCTGGGCGCTTTTCTTTTTGTCCTGGGGCTGCTGCACCTGGCTTTCCGCGGGCTGCGGCCCGCATGGCTGGGCCGGCGGTGGCTGCTCAAGGCGTGGGTAGCGGCGATACCCATGGGCTTCCTGGCCATCGAAGCGGGGTGGATCGTTACGGAGGTGGGGCGGCAGCCCTGGATCATTTACCAGATCATGCGTACTGCCGATGCCGTGACACCCATGCCGGGCATCGTCTATACTTTCTATTTTTTTACCGGCGTCTATATCCTGCTGTCCGCCATCGTGGCTTTTTTGTTGTACCGGCAGATCCGGATGGTGCCGGTCTTGTACGACCAGGGCCCCGTTCCTCCAGCCGGGGACCCTCCGGGCGCCGCCATCTAAATCAACGCTCATGCTTGCTGTGGTCATTGGCTTCCTGTTTTTGTCCCTGCTGCTGTACCTGCTGCTGGGCGGAGCTGATTTCGGGGCCGGTATCCTCGAGCTGTTTACGGCCCCGGGGAACCGGTCCAGAACCCGACGGCTGACCTACAGGGTCATCGGACCGGTATGGGAGGCCAACCACATGTGGCTGATCATCTTTATCGTCATCCTGTTCGTCGCTTTTCCCAAAATATACACCACGATGTCGGTATACCTGCATATCCCCCTGCTGCTGATGTTGCTGGGCATTATCCTGCGGGGAACAGCCTTCATTTTCCGCCACTATGACGCCGTGCGGGACGGCCTCCAGGTATGGTACAACCGGATCTTTGTGTATTCCAGCTTCCTGACCCCCCTGTTGCTGGGCATGATTGCAGGCGCTTTGCTGTACGGGCGGGTGGACCCTGCTGCCGAGACCTTTGCGGCGGCCTATCTAAGGCCCTGGGTAAACCTTTTTTGCCTCTATGTAGGCTTGTTTACTGTCAGCCTCTGCGCTTTCCTGGCCTCCGTCTACCTGATCGGGGAGGCCCGGAACGACACGGACCGGCGCCGTTTTGTCCGTAAAGCAGTGCTGTCGAACGTGCTGGCGCTGGGCATGGGCGCCCTGGTCTTCCTGCGGGCGCACTACACCGGCCTGCCGCTCTGGACACAGCTGTTCGGTGACCCGGTAAGCCGCTATGCCTTGCTGGCGGCCCTGTTGTCGCTGGCCGTGCTCTGGGTGCTGCTGGCCCGCGGCCAGTGGAGGAACAGCCTCCGTTTTCCCGCCTGCTTTCAGGTGGCCATGATCCTGTTTGCCGTCGCGCACCATTATTTTCCGGATATCATGGTGCTGGATCATGGTGCGCCGCTGAGCCTCCTGGATGACACGGCGCCGGCCGCCACCCTGCGTTCGCTGGGCTGGGCCCTGCTGGCCGGCAGCGTGTTCATCCTGCCTTTCCTGGGGTACCTGTTCTACAGTTTTCAATACGCGGCGCAGGCGGAGGTGCAGCAGGAAGCGTGAACCATACCTAAAACGCGGCGAATACGTATCTTGGCAGGTCCGGGCGTCGCTGCCGGCTTCGCCCATGAAAGATGCCTGCATGGCTGAATCCCGCACATCTACATCGCTGAGTACCTGGCAGATCTGGAACATGACTGTAGGGTTTTTCGGCATTCAATTCGGCTGGGCCCTGCAAATGGGCAACATGAGTGCCATCTATGAATATTTGGGCGCCCGGCCCGAACAGATCCCGTTCCTTTGGCTGGCCGCCCCCCTGACCGGGTTGATCGTACAGCCTATCGTGGGCTGGTTCAGCGACCATGCACGGGGACGTTTCGGGCGCCGCCGCCCCTACATGCTCAGCGGTGCCCTGCTGAGCGCCTTCGCCCTGGCCGCCCTTCCGCAGTCGTCCGCCCTGTGGATGGCCGCCGGGCTGCTCTGGATACTGGACACGGCAATCAACGTCAGCATGGAGCCATTCCGCGCCCTGGTGGCGGACCAGCTGCCGCCGGCCTCCCGGACCAGGGGATTTGCGATGCAGGCTTTTTTCATTGGGCTGGGCGCGGTACTGGCCTCGGTACTGCCATATGTCCTCCACCGCTGGTGGGCCGTGGACTCGGGACCCGGAAAGGGGGCCATACCCCTTTCGGTGCGCCTCTCGTTCTACACGGGGGCGCTGGTGTTCTTGCTGGCGGTGTGCTATACCGTATGGCGCAGCCCCGAGCGACCCCTGCCCGCGGTCAGGGCCACTGGTCCCCGGATCCGCGGCGCCAGCCTTGCCCGGGAAATCCTCCGCGCCATCGTCGAGATGCCCCGGGTCATGCGCCAGCTGGCGGCGGTGCAGTTCTTCAGCTGGATGGGATTGTTTTTCATGTGGATCTATTTTCCTGTCGCCATTCCGCGCACCTGCTTCGGCGATCCGCCGGTGGGATCGGCCGCCTACACCACGGCTACACAATGGGGCAGCGTCTGCTTCGGCGCCTACAGCCTGGTTACCCTGCTGTTTTCCTTCGCTTTGCCCCGGCTGGCTTTCCGGCTCGGGCGCACCAAGGCGCATGCCCTGTGCCTCTGCGCCGGCGGAGCAGGCCTGCTGTCGGTGGGCCTTATCCACCACCCGTACCTGCTCTTCCTGCCCATGCTGGGCGTGGGCGTGGCCTGGGCCGGTATACTTTCCTTGCCGTACGCCATCCTGTCCGTGCATATTCCTCCCCGGAAAATGGGGCTCTATATGGGGATTTTTAACTTCTTCATCGTCCTGCCGGAGATTGTCTGCGCCCTCGCCCTGGGGCCTTTTCTCCGGTACGGCCTGGGCGGGGATAAAGTCTTGGCCCTCGCCTCCGGGGGTGGATTGCTCCTGGTCGCCGCCCTGCTTTCCCTGCGGGTCACCGATCGTACCGGCCCGCTGCAGCACCCCGGCGAAGGGTGGTCTGCGTCCACGGGGGAGCGGGCGCAAAGCCTGTGTCCCTCCCCGTGAAATAAAGGCTGGGGGAAGGTCCAGGCAAGGTTTTCCGGAGGGGTGAATATCAAAAACTTTCGTTTCTTTATCAGGCAATACCGTTACCTTAGACCTCCTACAACCTCGGATTATGCCTACGGAAAAAAAACGCACGCCCCGCCAGACCGGTCAGCAGAGCCAAAAAGTCGGTACCAAAACCCAGGGGAAAAACACAGCAGGAGGGAAAGCCGGCAAAAGCGCCGCCCCGGCGGCCCGGCGCCCTGCGCCGGCGCCGAAAAAGGCAGGGCCGGCGATCCCCTGGCAGGCGCTTCCCGGTGCTGTGGACGTCGCCCACCTGAAACCCGTGGAGCCCCTGTCCCTGTTTACCGATTTCGACATCGAGCTTTTCCGGGCGGGCAAGCATCTCCGGATCTATGAAAAAATGGGGGCGCATACCGCGCGTTTCGAAGGGGTGGACGGGGTGTATTTTGCCGTATGGGCGCCGGATGCCGCCTATGTATCCGTGATCGGCAACTTCAACGGGTGGGACCATTATGCGCATACGCTTTTTCCACGCTGGGACAATTCGGGTATCTGGGAAGGGTTCATTCCCCATGTGGAGCCGGGTATCCTGTATAAGTACTTTATCCGCGGGAACAACGGGGAGCAGTTTGAGAAAGGCGATCCGTATGCCCATTGGTGGGAATTGCGTCCCCGCACGGCTTCCATCGTCCATGATCTCGATTACCGCTGGGGCGACAGCAGCTGGATGAAACAACGGGCGCAGCGCAATGCCCTGAATGCCCCCTGGTCGGTCTATGAAGTCCACCTGGGCTCGTGGCGCCGCCCGGACAAGAACGACGAGGAATCTTTCTATTCCTATCAGGAAATCACGGAACGGCTGGTACCCTATGTGCAGGAAATGGGGTTTACCCATGTGGAGCTGATGCCCGTCATGGAACATCCCTTCGACGGGTCGTGGGGATATCAACAGACAGGTTATTATGCCCCGACCTCCCGTTTCGGCACACCGCAGGATTTCATGGACATGGTCAATGCCTTCCATAAGGCTGGGATCGGCGTAGTCCTGGACTGGGTGCCGTCCCATTTTCCCTACGATGCCCACGGCTTGTTCCGTTTTGACGGGTCCCACGTCTATGAGTACGCCGATATGCGCAAGGGCTTTCACCCCGACTGGAACAGCTATATTTTCAATTACGGCCGCAATGAGGTCCGTTCTTTCCTGCTCAGCAATGCGCTTTTCTGGCTGGATAAATACCACATCGACGGCCTGCGTGTGGATGCCGTGGCCTCCATGATCTACCTGGACTACTCGCGGAAACAGGGCGCCTGGGAACCCAACCGCTATGGGGGCCGGGAAAACCTGGAAGCCATCGAGTTCATCAGGGACATGAACGCTGCCGTATACCGGGAATATCCCGACGTACAGACCATCGCCGAAGAGTCTACCTCCTTCTACGGGGTGTCCAAGCCCGTGCACATCGGCGGCCTGGGCTTCGGCATGAAATGGATGATGGGCTGGATGCACGACACCCTGAGTTTTTTCAGCAAGGACGCCTATTACAGGCAATTCCACCAGAACCAGATCACTTTTTCCATCCTGTACAGCTTCAGCGAGAATTTCATGCTTCCCCTGTCGCACGATGAGGTCGTGCATGGCAAGTCTTCGCTGATTTACAAGATGCCTGGTGACGACTGGCAGAAGTTCGCCAACCTCCGGCTGATGTACACCTACATGTTCACACATCCCGGGAGCAAGCTGCTGTTCATGGGCGGCGAGTTCGCACAAACAGGGGAGTGGAACTACAAACGGGAACTGCAATGGGACTTGCTGCAATACGAATCCCACAAAGGCATACAATTGCTCATCAAGGAGCTCAACGCCATGTATCGCAGGGAGCCTGCGCTTTACGAGCGGCAGTTCGACCACGAAGGCTTCGAGTGGAACGATATCTCCGACCACCAGCACAGCGTGCTGGCTTATTACCGCAAAGGGGAGGACAAAGACGCCCTGGTGCTCGTCCTGCTGAACATGACGCCTGTGCCGAGGGAAAACTATACCGTGGGGGTATTTCGTCCCGGCATATGGGAAGAAATATTCAACAGCGATGCCGTCCGCTACTGGGGCAGCGGGGTCGTGAACCTGGGCGATATCCATGTGCACCAAACCCCTTATCACGGCAAGCCCTGTTCCCTGCAGATTACCTTGCCGCCGCTCGGCGCGGTGGTGCTCCGGCACCGCCGGAAATGAGTTTCCCCAGGCCGGTATACTAATTGATTTCTTCGGGGCGTTATATGCTTTGTGCCGGGGCTCCCGGTTGCCCTTTAACCTGCCTTTACCTGAAATCTCGACCTCCGGGCGAAGGATGACCCTCCGCC
The DNA here is from genome assembly GCA_966252445.1 of uncultured Chitinophagaceae bacterium. GTDB lineage: Bacteria > Bacteroidota > Bacteroidia > Chitinophagales > Chitinophagaceae > CBINPH01. Next base: position 17,008 of record CBINPH010000008.1, read on the forward strand.
GGGGACATGATTGTTCCTGTTAAAAAAGCTTGTATGAAAAGCCAATTCCCTTTCAGGACGGCCGCAGCCGCCGGCCTGGCCTGGTCGCTGGTCCTTTTGGGCGCTTGCGGCCGCCACAATGATGTACAGGCCTCAGAAGAGCCTGGTCCAGGACAGTCCAAGGTCAGCGTATACCTGACTGACGGCCCCGGTCTTTTTGATCAAGTGCTGGTGGATATCCGTCAGTTGGCGGTCAAAGTGGATACCTCCGCCGCTGGCGGCGGATGGTGGAAGCCGGGAGAACGTTTCGATGGCCACCGTTGCTGGAACCATGACAAGGAAGATCATCAGGCCGTATGGGACACCATCGCGATCCAGCCGGGGGTCTATGATTTGCTCAACCTGGCTAACGGGGCGGATACCCTGCTGGCCAGTGACCTGATCCCCCAAGGCCGCATACTGGCTTTTCGCCTGACCCTGGGTGAGGACAACAGCCTGGTGAAAGACAGCGTCAGCTACCCCCTGAACCTGCTGCCTGACTGGCATACGGTCTACATACGGGTCCATGGTGGAGATTTTGAGAAACTCAGCAGCCGCCACTACAAGATCTGGCTGGACTTTGATGCGGGCCGTTCCGTCGTGGCCCTGCACCATGGAGAATTTTACCTCAAACCGGTACTCCGGGCCTTTGCTGTCAGCCAGACAGGCCGGCTCGCGGGCCGGGTGCTGCCCGCCGATGCGCAAGCCGTGGTCAGCGTATACAATGATGGGGATACCCTGTACGCCATTCCCGGCAGGAATGGTCAGTTCATGTTGAGAGGCCTGGAGGAAGGCAACTACGATGTGCTTGTCAATGCGTCCAGCCCTTACATGGATACCACACTGACCGGGGTATCGGTCAGCACGGGCAAGCTGACCGACCTGGGTACCCTGCAGTTGCATCAATAGCAGGGCAGGGCTGTTCCGGCTGGGAGTAAAAGTTAGCGGTCCAGGAACATCTCCATGCTTTTCATGATCTCGTTGAGGGCTTTATGCCCTTGCGGATCTTGCAGCACAGGGAAGTGCAACCCGGGGGACAGCATGTGCATGCAGGTCCCGGTTTGCCTGTCCGGTACCCGGATGACGGTGTGTCTCGCCTGCATGGGCAGGATGGTCCCCAGGTATATGTTTACCCCGAAAAACTCTCCCAGGGACCCCATCACGCCACAGTACATGATCTCCGCCTGGTTGTCAGGATCAACAACCACGGTATGACCGTCATGCATGTGCTTCCATGGCGCCAGTTCTTGCAACCGGTCAGCGGCCGCATAGAGGGACAACCAGATGTGAGGGTCTTGCATAAGCTTGTGTGCTGCACAAAAATTCGGAACGGTATCCAAGGCTGGAAGATGTCGCATACGGGAAATTTATTATTGTTTTAAATTGTTCCCCGTAAGACCCTCCCATGACAAAGAAGCCCATCTTGCTCGTTCGTCTATTGCCCGCCGGCCTGGCTATGGGGACTGCCTGGGCGGCCCGCGGCCAGATCGGTCACGAATACGGTGCTGCCTGGGCCGCGGCGATAGGTACCCTGGCCGTGCTGGCCCTCAGCGGCCGGACAGACTGGTACAACCGGTTCCCGCTGATTGCGGCCGCCGCGGCCCTGGGATGGGGCGCCGGGGGGATGATCAGTTACGGCAAGGTGGTGGGCTACGGCATGGCGCCGGACCTGGGGAACACGGCTTACGGGCTTTTCATGCTGTTGCTCATCGGCGCCATATACGGGTTTCTCGGCGGGGGGCTGACCGGGCTGGCCATGCAGACCACGGCGGCGAAGAAACCTGACTGGGCGGGGCTGCTCACCCAGATGTTTGCCGGCGGCTTTTTGTGCTGGGGCTTTTTCATCTATCAGCTGGAGTGGCTGATGACACCACCGCGCTCGGAGCTCTGGGCCGGCTGCCTCGGCGCCTGCCTGGCGCTGGGGGCTTACCTGTACCGCGGGGGATACCGGCATGCGCTGCGCACGGCTTTTTTTGCCGCCCTCGGCGCCGGCTTCGGCTTTGCTTTCGGGAACTTTGTGCAACGGTTGGGGTACCTCACCGGCCTGTCTTTCAACTGGTGGAATGCCATGGAGTACAGCATAGGCTTTTTCGGTGGTCTGGGGCTGGCTTGCGGTATCCTGACAGGCCCCCGCTGGCCGGACGCGCAGGCGCCGTCCCGGATGTCGCAAGCGCTCACCCTGGCTTTCCTGCTGATTGGCTTGCCCCTGCTCAACCTCCTGGAAGGTGTGGACCGCGAGGCTCTGGCCCATACCGCTGAACGGTTACAACCCGACGCCCCCCTGGCATTCGTCGTGCGATGGCAGGCTGTAGCCTGGATATTGTCGTTACTGGCCATGGCCCTTTCCTGGCCTTGGTGGAGGCGTTCCCTGCAGCAGGCTATGGATACCCGGACCATGACCCTGGTCGTTCTGGGATACCTGGTCTGGTATATCCTGCTCTCCAACATCATCGGGGGAACTTGGCTGACGCCCGCCTTCAGCTCTCAGCACCTGTATTGGGCCAACTTTTTCCTGCTTATCCTTCTGTTGCCGCGCAAGGCGCGCGATGCCCCTTTCTCCCCGCCGGCGTATACCCTATCTTGCATCCCGAAATGGTGGCTTTGGTGCCTGCTGGCTGTGTTGGCCGTAGGGGTGTTGAGCCTGCTCACCATGGCGTTTCATGATTCTCCGGGCGGGGCCCAGTGGCGGTTCAAATAAGATTTCCCGGAAAAATGCACAGGATGAAGACAACCGTACTAGGCTTTTTAGTAGCCACCGCCTGCTGGATCAGGGGGGCAAGCGGGCAGGAACCCCTGCGCCTTTGGTATACCGGGCCGGCGGAGGAATGGACCGCCGCCCTGCCCCTGGGGAACGGGCGCCTGGGGGCCATGCCCGACGGCGGCATACACCGGGATAATATCCTGCTGAACGACATCACCCTCTGGTCCGGGGGACCGCAGGATGCGGACCGGGAAGGCGCCGTGGCCTATCTTCCGCAGATCCGGCAGCTGCTGTTCGCCGGCAAGAACGCAGAAGCCGAAGCGCTCGTAAACAAGGTCTTTATCTGCCGGGGCGAAGGCTCCGGTCACGGTCAGGGGGCCAATGTGCCCTATGGCAGTTACCAGTTGCTGGGACACCTGCGGCTGACCTTCGACTATGGCGGCGCGGAAGGGACCCCTACGGACTACGTCCGGGCGTTGTCGCTGGACAGCGCCGTGGCCCGCTGCCATTTCCGGCTGGGAGGCGTCACCTATTACCGGGAATATTTCACCAGCTTTGCTGACGACGTCATTATGGTGCGCTTGTGGGCGGATCAGCCAGGCCACATCAATGTCACCGCAGGCCTGGACCGCCCCGAACGATATCACACCACGGTGCGGGGGGAGCAGCTGCAGATGGCAGGCCGGCTCAACAACGGTACCGACGGGAAAGGTATGCGCTACCTTAGCCGGCTGGCCCTGCATCACGCCGGGGGACAGCTGCACAAGGGAGATAGTACACTCGGGGTCCGGGGTGCGGATACCGTCGTGCTCTATCTCTCTTCGGCTACCGACTTCCGGGGCATGGACCCGGACGCTTACAGCCAGGAGCAGCTCGAGAAAGCCATGACCCAGGGGTATGCAGCGGAGGCGGCTGCCCATGTGAAGGCCTACCGCAGGCTGTTTACCCGCGCAGGGCTTACCCTGGGTCAGGCCCCATCGGAGCAGGCCTCCCTGCCCACGGACAAACGCCTGGAGGCTTTTGCCCGGGCGCCCCGGGACCCCGGACTGGTTGTCCTGTACTTCCAGTATGGCCGCTACCTGCTGATCAGCAGTACCCGCCCCGGCTTGCTGCCCCCGAACCTCCAGGGGCTGTGGGCCAACACCATCCAGACACCCTGGAACGGCGACTATCACCTGGACATCAACATCCAGATGAACCACTGGCCCCTGAATGTGACCAACCTGCCCATGCTAAATGAGCCCTTTTATACGCTTGTACAGGGCCTGGTGGAGCCAGGCCGCAAGACCGCCAAGGCTTATTACGGCGGGGAGGGTTGGGTCGCCCATGTGATCACCAACGTGTGGGGCTATACGTCCCCTGGAGAAAGCGCCTCCTGGGGAGCGACGAACTCGGGTTCGGGCTGGCTTTGCGAGGTCCTCTGGCAGCACTACCTGTTTACCCTGGATACAGCCTATTTGCGCAAGATCTATCCTATTCTGCGGGGATCCGCCGCCTTCTACCTCAGCACCATGGTCCGTGACCCGGCCACCGGATGGCTGGTCACCGCGCCTTCCAATTCCCCGGAAAACGCTTTCCGCATGGCGGACGGCCAGGTCGCGCATGTATGCATGGCACCCACCATTGACAACCAGATCATCCGGGAACTGTTTTCCCACGTGGTGGAAGCCTCCCGCCACCTGGGCGGAGACAGGGCCTTCCGCGACCGGTTGACCGAGGCTTCGTCCCGGCTTCCAGCCAACCGGCTTGATGCTCATGGCCGCCTGATGGAATGGCTTCAGCCTTACGAAGAGGTAGAACCTCAGCACCGGCATGTGTCACCTGTCTGGGGACTGTATCCCGGCCATGAGATCACACCGGAGTCGACGCCCGATCTTGCCGAAGGGGCCAAAGCGCTACTGCTGCGCCGTGGCGATGTCAGCACGGGGTGGTCCCTGGCCTGGAAGGTTAACCTGTGGGCCAGGCTTCACGACGGCAACCATGCGTATAAGTTGCTGGTCGATCTCCTGCGGCCCACGGCCCAGCAGGGTGTCAACATGCACAATGGAGGCGGCACCTATCCCAATCTCTTTGATGCACACCCACCTTTCCAGATCGACGGCAATTTTGGGGGCACGGCCGGCATCGCAGAGATGCTCCTGCAAAGCCACGCCGGATACATCGATCTGCTTCCCGCTTTGCCCGATGCCTGGGGTGAAGGCGCCTTCTCCCGGTTCTGTGTCCGCGGCGGCGGGGAGCTCAGTCTTCGGTGGACGGGACACCGCCCCACGGAAGCCAGCCTCCTGGCCACGGTTACCCATACCTTTCGGATACGCCTCCCCAAGGGTGTTCGAACCGTCGAGGCCCAGCGTGACGGCAAGGCGCTGCACCTGCGCCCCCGCCATGGTTTCATCACCCTGGCATTGCGGCAGGGACAGACCGCCAACCTGCATTTCCATTGAGATCGTGTTAATAGTGCATGAGGTATGAAAATTAAGCATCAGTTTCAAATGGTTTTGTGGAGCGCCGCCTTCGGGGCGCTGCTCCTGGCCGCTGGCAGCCTGTACGCGTGTGCGCAACCGGCTGCCCTCGAAGTGCCCCTGGGCGGCAATACCTGGCGCTCCGGACCGGGCACACACGGCGGCCGGCTCACGGAGAATGGCATACACCGGTGGTCAGACAGCGCAACGGCATTCACAGTCTATTTCCGCGTGGGGAAGCCCGGCCAGCTGAAGTTGGGATTGCGCCTGTCGGTGCCCGAGGGTCATAGCCGCCTGCGGGTGAGCATAGGCCGGCAGTCCCGGATACTGTCCGTGGGCGGCCAGGACCCGCAATTGGTTGCGGCCGGCGCCTGGACACTGCAGGACACCGGTTATGTGGCC
>CBINPH010000009.1:0-22557 GCA_966252445.1 uncultured Chitinophagaceae bacterium
AAATGGGCAAGAAGAGCGCTTATGAGAAATCACCCAAAACGTGATGAATACAATATCATATAAACGGCCTCTAAGGATGAATTCTACCGCGCTTATAATTGCTGCCTGGGAAACATTCACCAGATTGACCTCAGCGATGGTGATTGGGACCTGGTAAAAAGGAAACATACAGCTGCTAATGAAATTGCCTGTTTTCCCCGCGATCCTAAGATATTATTTAAAAACCTGGATGTAGTTAGTCAGCATATGGTGATAAAAGAGTGGTCAAAGATAGTCCCACCCATAATGGAGCGTAATTTCGGACGGCTTATTTACATCCCGCCATCGATCACCGATTGAATCAATGAAAATGGATTGCCCGAAATTGAGCAATCCATCGAAAATTTGGAAGACATTTAACAATGTAGCGAGATCGGGATTTGAACCCGAGACCTCAGGGTTATGAATCCTGCGCTCTCACCAACTGAGCTACCTCGCCATGGGGCGGCAAAGATAATATTTCAGCCCAATTTTTCAAAGGCTGTCCAGCTTTTGCCGCAGGGCATCCGGCATGAGGACGGGTTTCCTTCGCTGATAGTCGAAGCAAAGCATACCGGTTTTCGCATGGGCGATCAGCGCTTCGCCCTGTGGGCGGTCAGCGGACACTTTGTATACCAGGTCGAAGGAGCGGCTGCTGGCATCTGCGACGCCCAGACGGACGGCCAGGATGTCTCCATGGAAGCCTTCCCCCTTGTATACCAGGGCGGCATCGGTCATGATGAGGCCGGCACCATAGGCATCCAGTTCACTGCAGCCGAGGCTGGCCAGGAACTGCAGGCGCACCTCGTGGAGTATGCTCAGCAGGGCGTCATGCCCCAGGTGCCCCCCGTAATTGATGTCCTGTATCCGGAGCGGGACGCGTGTTTCAAAGGGCATTTTTTCCGGCAAATCGATGTTAATCCTGGGCATGCGGGCTCGATTGAGAAGGGTGGCCGGCCGCTGCACGTTGCCGGAGAAAGGCCCGGAGCTTTTCGAAAGCCCTGGCCCGGTGGCTGACCCGGTTTTTTTCCTCCAGGGTCATCTGGGCAAAGGTTCTGTCGCCGCCCTCGGGGACGAACACAGGGTCATAACCGAAACCGGCGTCGCCCTGCGGCTTTTCGGTGATGTGTCCCGCGCAGCTGCCCTCGAACAGGTATTCGCGTCCGTCGAGGATCAGGGCGATGACCGTCCGGAAACGGGCTTCCCGCCGCGGCTGGCCATGCAGGTTGGCCAGCAGCAGCCGGATGTTGTCGGCGGCCACCTGAGCAGGACCCGCATAGCGCGCCGACAGCACGCCGGGTGCCCCGTTGAGTGCGCTCACTTCCAGCCCCGTATCGTCTGCGAAGCAATGGGCACCGGTTTTTTTGTGGATGGTGCGGGCTTTCTCCATGGCGTTGGCTTCCAGGGTGTCATGCGGTTCGGGGATTTCCTCGTGCAGGCCGGCCTCATCCAGGCCGGTAACGGCCCATTCGGGCCCGAGCAGCGACCTCACTTCGTTGAGCTTGTGTGGGTTGTGTGTAGCAAAGATCAATGTGGGCATGGGATTATGACAGGTTGAACAGTTGTTTGAGCGCAGCCCAGAATTCCGTTTTCAGCTGCAGGTTGTCCCGGAGCTGGGGCAGGGCATCGGTATGAATGAATCGGCAGTGCTGTTCCTCCCATACCCTGTTTTTGGGGTGACCTGCGGAAGAAACGCCCGTGAGGGATGTGCCCAGCAAAACCACCTTCTCCGGCGCCAGCCGGCTCTTCAGGGTCAGGAAATCCGGTTCATCGCCGGCCAGGTTGACCAGCGCCACATCGGCCATGCTCATGCCGCAGGCACCCAAAATCTTGGTAAAAAAGGTAAAAAGGGTGTCTTCCAGAAAAGCTTCTTTTTCGTTGTGGATGACGAAAAGCACGCCCTTCCCATTGTGGCCCAGCACCCGCAGCCCCGTAACGGGTTCAGCCTCCCCCTGGCGGGGGACCAGCGGTGCCCGGTAGAGCTGGGCGAGCAGGAAGGGGTCGAACTGAACGGATTGAAGGCTCATAAACACAGGATATTGGCCAGATCACAGGCACCGCTATGGGCCGTTCCGGGCCCACCCAGCGGTGCTCCCAAATTTTTGCAGTTTGGGAGATTAGGCCTATTTTCGCAAAGTCTGTTTACTGCTCCCATATCGCAGGAAACGCCTTAAGGCCGGCGGCAACATCCGCCTCCATAGGGATTGCAATAGTACAGAAAAGTAGACGGCCTTGAAAAGTTTTTTTCCATACCAATAGTGAGGTTATGTCCACAGTTTTAACGACAAGCGACGCCATACCCCCCACCACGGCCTTTGAATCCTGGCCGGTGGAACGCACCACCCAGAGCAGGTTGGCGGGGGTCAATTTTGATCATTTGCCCTTCGGGCATGTCTTTTCCGACCATATGCTGGTGGCCGACTATGAAGACGGCGCCTGGCGGGAAGTGGTGATCCGGCCGTTTGGAGATATGCCCTTCAGCCCGGCCAACCTCACCCTGCACTACGGCCAGTCCATTTTCGAGGGCATCAAGGCCTACCGCAATACGGAAGGCAGGGTGGCTATCTTTAGGCCGGACAAGAACTACGACCGTTTTCTGCGCTCTGCACAGCGCATGGCGATGCCGGCGGTCCCCCGAGAGATCTTTATGGATGGGATGACCCAGCTGGTGGAACTGGACCAGGACTGGGTACCAACCCAGGCCGGCAGCTCCCTGTATATCCGCCCGGTGATGTTCGCCATGGACAGTGTGCTGGGGGTCAAGCCTGGCCGGAAATACCGCTTCCTGATCATGACCTCGCCCACAGGGCCTTATTACGACAAACCCCTCCGCCTGCTGGTGGAAGATCATTACGTCCGGGCCTGCGAAGGCGGCGTAGGGTATGCCAAAACGGCAGGCAATTATGCGGCCAGCCTGCAGCCTACCGAGGAAGCGCTGGCCAAAGGCTTCGATCAGATCCTCTGGACCGATGCCCGGGAGCATAAGTACCTGCAGGAGTGCGGCACCATGAACCTTTTCGTGGTCATAGGCGGAAAAGTCCTGACCCCCGGTCTGGAAGAGGGCACCATCCTCAACGGGGTGACCCGGGATAGTGTGATACAGCTGCTCCGGGAGAAGGACATTCCCGTAGAAGAGCGCCCGGTGTCCATGGATGAGGTGGTAGAAGCCCATAAAAAGGGCACCCTTCAGGAGATGTTCGGCGCCGGAACGGCGGCCAATGTCATCCGCATAGAGGCCTTCCATTACCGGCATCGCACCTTCAACCTGCCGGAAGCAGGCAAGTGGAAAATTGCGCCGGCCCTGCTGCAGGAATTGAACGACCTGCACTACGGGAGGCTGGAAGACACCCGGAATTGGATGTGGCCGGTCTGACGGCCTTAAGATACAGGTGATCAATGCCTGGTTTCAGGCAATAGCATCAGCCGGCGCGGTTCAGTTCTGGTACCCGCCGGCTTTTTTTTGGCTGGGGGCGCCCCTGGCAGGCTCCCTGGGTGCGGATTTTCTTTTTGCTTTTAATATTTAATACTCTACCTTTGCCCTCCCAAAATCCCCCTAATACGGCGGGGTATTGATCAGAACGACAAAAACGACAAGGTTACAGGATGCCAACGATCCAACAATTAGTCAGAAACGGAAGGACCATTATCCGGGCCAAGTCCAAGAGCCGCGCGCTGGACAACTGCCCGCAACGCCGGGGCGTCTGCACCCGTGTGTATACGACCACGCCCAAGAAACCCAATTCGGCGCTGCGCAAGGTGGCGAAGGTGAGGCTGACCAACAAGATCGAGGTGATCGCCTACATTCCGGGAGAAGGGCATAACCTGCAGGAGCACTCCATCGTCCTGGTGCGCGGAGGTCGTGTGAAGGATCTGCCGGGCGTCCGTTACCATATCGTGCGCGGGGCCCTGGATACTGCAGGGGTGAAAGACCGCAAGCAGGGGCGCTCCAAATACGGCACCAAACGCGAAAAAGTTAAGAAATAATCCGACGATAAATGCCTTAGGGCAACAGTGACCCAAAAATAATTATCGATCAATGAGGAAACAAGCCGCCAAAAAGATCGCCCTGGCCCCGGACCCCAAATTCGGAGATCCCACGGTGACGCGCTTTGTGAACAACATCATGGAGCAGGGCAAGAAGAGCACTGCCTTCCGTATATTCTATGACGCCATAGACCGCGTCTCGAGTACCACCGGAGAGAATGGCTATGAGATTTGGAAGAAGGCCTTGGCGAACGTAACCCCTGTGGTCGAAGTTCGCAGCCGCCGCATCGGCGGGGCGACCTTCCAGATTCCCGCAGAGGTTCGTCCCGACCGGAAGATATCCCTGAGCATGAAGTGGCTGATCCATTACGCGGCTGCCCGGAACGGCAAAAGCATGGCCGAAAAGCTGGCCGGGGAGATCGTCGCTGCCAGCAAGGGAGAAGGGGCCGCTTTCAAGAAAAAGGAAGACACCCATCGCATGGCGGAAGCCAACAAGGCTTTCTCGCATTTCAGGATATGATACCGGGCGGCTAAGCTGCTCGAAAAAAGGCCTGCAGGTATCGCCTGCAGGCCTTTTGGTTTTCCGGACCGTTGCACGGCCCTTCCGCAAAGATGCCGCATCCTGAAGAGACTGACCCCCGGGCTTTCCCCGGCAGGGCCATGCGCGACGGACCCGGCCAGGATGGCTCCGGAATCCGGTTACCCCTCGAAAAAGCTTTTTCCCGCTTGGCTGATCCGGGCTACGCGGGTCGGCCCTGCCGAAAACGGTCCGCCACCCGATGCACAGCCCTGTTTGACCATCCAGGCCGCTCCTTCCGGTAGGGGCCCAGGTGGAAGGTCAAGCCGGGCAAAGGCCGGAATTCCCCCATATTTTTTCCCGCGGGCCTGGCCCTCCTCCGGGCCGGAGCGGGGCACAAAGAAAAATTGGCGGTCAACATCCCTCAGAACGAAAAATCTGTTACCTTTGCAGCCCAAATTTAATTACATATCCAGCCTTATGTCTGATCTGAGATTTCAACGCAACTTTGGCATCGCCGCCCATATTGATGCGGGCAAGACCACCACGACGGAACGCATCCTATTTTATACCGGGGTCTCCCACAAGATCGGGGAAGTTCACGACGGTGCTGCCGCCATGGACTGGATGGAGCAGGAAAAGGAACGGGGGATCACCATCACCTCGGCAGCCACGACCTGTTTCTGGAAGTTCCCCACCTCCCAGGGGGAACCAACGCCGGATACCAAGCAATACAAATTCAATATCATCGACACCCCCGGCCACGTGGACTTCACCGTGGAGGTGGAGCGTTCGATGCGTGTGCTGGACGGGCTGGTTGCCCTGTTTTCGGCCGTGGACGGCGTGGAACCTCAGTCAGAGACCGTATGGCGTCAGGCCAACCGGTATAACGTCCCCCGTCTCGGGTTCGTCAACAAAATGGACCGTGCCGGCGCCGATTTTCTGAACGTCGTCAAGCAGGTCAAGGACATGCTCGGCGCCAAGGCCGTGCCCCTGCAGCTCCCCATAGGCGCCGAGGACGATTTCCGCGGCGTGGTCAACCGGATCACCAACAAGGCGATCATCTGGGATGCCAGCAGCCTCGGCATGCGCTACGAAGAAGTACCCGTGCCGGAGGACATGAAAGAAGACGTCGACTACTGGCGTGCCCAGCTCATTGAAGCTGTGGCCGAATACGACGACCAGCTGATGGAGAAGTTCTTCGATGACCCCGACACCATCACCGAAGACGAGATCCACCATGCCATCCGCCGCGCCACCATAGACCTGAGCATCGTGCCCATGCTTTGCGGCTCATCGTTCAAGAACAAGGGCGTGCAGGCCATGCTGGATTGCGTGGTCCGCTACCTGCCCAGCCCCGTGGATGTAGAGGCCATCAAGGGGGTCAACCCCGACAGCGGCGACGCCGAGGTGCGCAAGCCCGAAGCCAAGGAGCCGTTTGCCGCGCTGGCCTTCAAGATCATGACCGATCCTTTCGTGGGCCGTCTCGCGTTCTTCCGCTGCTATTCAGGCCACCTGGATGCCGGTTCTTATGTCCTGAACACCCGTTCGGGCAAAAACGAGCGGATCAGCCGCATCCTGCAGATGCACGCCAACAAGCAAAACCCCATAGACTTTATCGAGGCGGGCGACATCGGCGCCGCCGTAGGCTTCAAGGAAATCAAGACCGGAGATACCCTCTGCGACGAAAAGCACCCCATCGTGCTGGAGTCCATGTTCATCCCGGAACCCGTGATATCCATTGCCGTGGAGCCCAAGACCCAGGCGGACATGGACAAAATGGGCATGGCCATTGCCAAGCTCATTGAGGAAGATCCCACCCTCAAGGTCAAGACCGACGAAGAGACGGGACAGACTGTCCTGAGCGGCATGGGGGAATTGCACCTGGAAATCATTGTTGACCGCATGCGCCGGGAATTCAAGGTGGAAGTCAACCAGGGCGCCCCGCAGGTGGCCTACAAGGAGGCCTTCACGCAGACGGTGGAGCATCGGGAAGTGCTCAAGAAGCAGACGGGTGGCCGGGGTAAGTTTGCCGACATCCAGTTCGAGCTGGGACCTGCCGACCCGGAATGGCTCAACGAACACCCCAACGAGGACATGCAGTTTGTGAACGACATCTTTGGGGGTGCCATTCCCAAGGAATTCATTCCGGCTATCCAGAAGGGCTTTCAGCAGTCCCTGGCGGCCGGCGTGCTCGCCAGCTATCCCGTGGAGAACATGAAAATCAGGATCTTCGACGGAAGCTTCCATGCGGTGGACTCCGATTCCATGTCCTTTGAGATGTGCGCCAAGCAGGGTTTCCGCGAAGCCGCCCGCAAGGCTAAGCCGGTGCTGCTGGAGCCCATCATGAAGGTGGAAGTCGTAACCCCCGACCAATACATGGGTGATGTGACCGGCGACCTGAACCGCCGCCGGGGCATCATGGAAGGCATGGACAGCCGGGCGAACCTGCAGGTCATCCGGGCCAAAGTGCCCCTGAGCGAGATGTTCGGTTATGTGACCCAGCTGCGTTCCCTCAGCTCCGGCCGGGCGACCTCGACCATGGAGTTTTCGCACTACGCCCCGGCACCCAACAGCATTGCTGAGGAGGTCGTCGCACGCGTCAAAGGCAAAGTGAGCGCGGAATAAGGAAGAATTGGCCCGGTTTGGGCCTTTTTCTTTGCGGATTAAAAGAATCCCATTACCTTTGCACTCCCAATTTCAATGGATTTCAGCCGATTTGCCGGGCTCTCCCATTGAAGGGCAGAAAAGGAACGCCTGAATTATTAATCGGATTATGTCACAACGTATCAGAATCAAACTGAAATCCTACGATCACAATCTGGTGGACAAGTCCGCGGAGAAGATCGTCAAAACTGTGCGGAGCACCGGCGCCGTGGTCACCGGACCCATTCCCCTGCCTACGGAGAAAAACATTTTCACCGTGTTGCGTTCCCCGCACGTGAACAAAAAGGCGCGTGAGCAGTTCCAGCTCTGCACACACAAACGTCTGCTGGATATTTACACTTCTTCGTCCCGTACGGTGGATGCGCTGTCCAAATTGGACCTGCCCTCCGGCGTGGATGTGGAAATCAAGGCATAAACATTTTGGTTCATCGCCTAACCTGGGTTGAGGAGCTGTAAAGCATTGACCGCCAGGCGCTGGGCAAAACAGCTAGCATGAAAGGCATTATAGGTAAGAAAGTTGGGATGACCAGCGTTTTCGAGCCCGATGGACGGCATACGGCCTGTACGATCATAGAGGCTGGTCCCTGTGTGGTCACCCAGGTGAAAACCGCAGAAACGGACGGCTATCATGCCCTGCAGATCGCTTTTGGCGACCGCAAGGAAAAAAACACCCCCAACGGCCTGCTGAACCACTTTTCCAAGGCTGGCACCGCTCCCCGGAGCGTGGTCAAGGAGCTTCGGAACCCCGATATCCAGAAAGCCTTGGGTGAGGTCATCACCTGTGACATCTTTTCCGAAGGGGAAAGCGTTGACGTCGTGGGCACTTCCAAGGGGAAGGGCTTCCAGGGCGTCGTCAAGCGTCATGGCTTCGCCGGGGTGGGGGAATCCACCCATGGCCAGCACGACCGCCAGCGGGCCCCCGGCTCGATCGGCGGGTCGTCTTACCCCTCCAGGGTGTTCAAAGGCATGCGCATGGCCGGCCGCATGGGCGGGGACCGGGTGAAGGTGAAGAGCCTGCGGGTGGTGAAGATTTTCCCGGAAAAGAATTATATCCTGGTCAGCGGCTCTGTACCCGGCCATAATGGTTCCATCGTTTTAATCCAGAAATGAGCATGCAAGTCGACATCTTAAATACGGAAGGACAGAAGACCGGCAGGACCCTTGACCTCCCCGACGAGATCTTCGGGGCCGAGCCCAATGACCATGTGATCTACCTGGCCGTGAAGCAGTACCTGGCGGCTCGCCGCCAGGGGACGCACAACGTCAAGGACCGCAGCGACGTGAAGGGCTCTTCCCGGAAGCTGCACCGCCAGAAGGGCACCGGCGGCTCCCGCAAGGGCAATATCCGCAACCCCCTGTACAAGGGCGGCGGCACCATCTTCGGGCCCAAGCCCCGTGATTATGGGTTCAAGCTGAACCGCAAGGTGAAGGATCTCGCCCGTATCTCGGCGCTCTCCCACAAAGCCCGTTCCGGCGCCATCCGCATCCTCGAAGAACTGCAGCTGGATGCGCCGAAGACCAGCCAGCTGGCCGGCATCCTGCAGAAGCTGGAGACGGGGGGCAAGAAGGTCCTTTTCGTCACCCCGGAATACCAGCCCAACGTGTATCTGTCCCTGCGCAACCTCCCTGTCGTGAAGGGCACCACGCTCAGCGACATCAATACCTATGACATCATTAACAGCCATTTCCTGGTGATGACCGAGGAAGCGGCGAAAATATTCGTGGACGAGCCCGGTGAAAAGCCCCAGAAAGCTGCCGCCGAGGCCTGAGGCCGCGCAGTTGCCAAAAGCCAAAAGTAAAGAGCAATGAAATTAGCTGACGTATTGATCCGCCCCGTGTTGACCGAAAAGGCCAACGACCTGTCCGAAAAGAAGGGCCGGTATACTTTCCGGGTGGCCCGCAAGGCGAACAAGCTGGAAATCAAGAAGGCGGTGGAGGACCTCTACGGGGTTTCCGTCGTGGGCGTCAATACCACGGTTGTCCCCGGCAAGGAAAGGCGGCGTTTTACCAAAGCCGGCTTCCTGGAAGGGCGCAAGCAGGCCTATAAGAAGGCCATCGTGGAACTGGCCGAAGGGGACAAGATTGATATTTTCGAAAGCCTTTAAACCGAGATCATGGCAGTAAAGAAATTCAAGCCCGCTACGGCAGGCACCCGGTGGAGAATCGGTAACGCATATGCGGAGATCACCACCAGTACGCCGGAAAAGAGCCTGCTGGAGCCCTCCAAGCGGAGCGGCGGCCGCAATGCCCAGGGCAGAAGGTCCATGCGGTATATCGGCGGTGGCCACAAGAAGCAGTACCGTGTCATCGACTTCAAGCGCGACAAGCACGACATCCCCGCTACGGTGAAGAGCATCGAATACGATCCCAACCGCAGCGCATTCATCGCCCTGTTGGCCTATGCGGACGGAGAGAAGCGTTATATCCTGACCCCCCAGGGTCTGGCCGTCGGGGCTACCGTGGTGAGCGGCGAGACCGTAGCGCCCGAGCTGGGCAACGCCCTGCCCCTGAAGAACATGCCCCTCGGTACGGTGGTACACAATATTGAGCTGAGGCCCGGCCAGGGCGGCATAATCGCCCGCAGCGCCGGCACCTACGCCCAGCTGAACGCCAAGGAGGAAAAATACGCCGTCCTGAAGATGCCCTCGGGCGAGCTGCGCAAGGTCCTGATGAACTGTGTCGCTACGGTGGGAACGGTGTCCAACTCCGATCATGCCCTGCAATCCATGGGTAAGGCCGGCCGGAACCGCTGGCGTGGCATACGCCCCCGCACCCGTGGCGTGGCCATGAACCCCGTGGATCATCCCATGGGCGGTGGGGAAGGTAAGGCCTCCGGCGGGCAGCCCCGTTCCAGGACCGGCATGTATTCCCGCGGCCTGAAGACCCGCAAGCCCCATAAAGGCTCCGACAAACTGATCTTGCAAAGGAAAAAGAAAGGAAAGTGATCCGCTGACAGGATCATGATCAGCTAACACCCGCGGCCCCGGCCGTGGGCCCTAAAAAGGAAAACAACTATTATGGCTCGTTCCATCAAAAAAGGTCCTTACGTAGAGCATTCCCTGCTGAAGAAAGTATCGGCGGTGAATGACGGCAGAATGAAGAAATCGGTCATCAAGACGTGGAGCAGGCGCTCGACGATCACGCCGGAATTTGTGGGCCACACCTTCGCCGTGCACAACGGGAATAAATTTATCCCCGTATACGTGACGGAGTTCATGGTCGGCCACAAGCTGGGTGAATTTGCACCGACGCGCAATTTCCGCGGCCACGCCAATAAAAAGTAGGGATCCGACGCCCTGTGTCGCCGGAACCGGACCATACAACAGTAAAATATTCAACAACAAACCATGGAAGCTGTAGCCAAGCTGAGAAATAACCCGACCTCGACCCGCAAGATGCGTCTGCTGGCCGACCTCATCCGGGGCATGGAAGTGGAAAAGGCCCTGAACACGCTGAAGTTCCACCCCAAGCATCCCAGTGTGCCGCTGGAAAAGCTGTTGCTCTCCGCCATCAACAACTGGGAACAGAAGAATGAAGGCAGCCGTGTGGAGGAAGCGGGCCTGATCGTGAAGCGGATCTTTGTAGACGGAGGCACCTCGCTGAAGCGTCTCCGCCCCGCTCCCCAGGGCCGTGCTTACCGGGTGTCCAAGCGCAGCAACCATGTCACCATCGTGGTGGACAGCAAAGTTCCGGAGGCTCCGGCCGCCGAAGCTGCTCCCCAGGAGGCCGAGGCCGCCCCGGCGCCGGAAAAGGCCGCAGCCAAACCCCGTACCCGGAAAGCTGCCGCCAAGACGGAGGAGGCAGCGGCACCGAAAGCCCGGAAGGCGGCAAAAGCCACGAAAGCATAATTTTTAATAAACCGCAGTACAAAAGCGACACATGGGTCAAAAGACAAATCCAATAGGAAACCGCCTGGGGATCATCCGCGGGTGGGATTCAAACTGGTTTGGAAGCAAGAAGGATTACGCCCCCAAGCTGATCGAGGATCACAAGATCCGCACCTACCTCGATGCCCGCATCAACAAGGGCGGCATCGCGCGGATCGTGATCGAGCGCACGCTGAACAAGCTGATTATCACCATTCACACCTCGAAGCCCGGCATCATCATCGGCAAGGGCGGATCAGAGGTGGACCGCATAAAGGAAGAGCTGAAGAAGCTGACTGGCAAGGAGGATGTGCAGATCAACATCCTAGAGATCCGCCGTCCCGAGGTCGACGCCAACATCGTGGCCGACACCATCGCCCGGCAGATCGAGAGCCGCATCAATTATAAAAGGGCCATCAAAATGGCCATCGCCACGGCCCTGCGCATGGGTGCCGAAGGCATCAAGGTAAAGGTGGGCGGCCGCCTCGGCGGCGCCGAGATCGCCCGCTCCGAGGAGATCAAGCAGGGGCGTACCCCGCTGCACACCTTCCGCATGGACATCGACTACGCGGAAACCGCCGCGCAGACCGTCTACGGGAAGATCGGCATCAAGGTGTGGATCTGCAAGGGCGAAATCCTGGGCAAACGCGACCTGAACCCCAATTTCGTAGCCGGTGGCGCCCGTGAAGGCCGCGAGGCCGGGCATCCGGGAACGCATGGAGACCGGGACCGCCGCGGCGGTGGCGGAGGCCGCAGGCGCAGATAAGCCCCCTCCGGTAAAAAGACTCAGAACCTGAAAAACAGCATTGCATCATGTTACAGCCCAAGAAGACGAAGCACCGGAAAGTGCACAAAGGCCGGATCCGCGGGAACGCCCAGCGGGGCAGCCTGATCTCCTTCGGCTCCTTTGCCCTCAAGGCCATGGAACCGCGCTGGATCACCGACCGGCAGATCGAGGCCTCCCGTGTGGCGCTCACCCGCCACATGAAGAGGGAAGGTAGTGTGTGGATCCGTATTTTCCCCGACAAGCCGGTGACCAAGAAGCCCCTGGAAGTGCGTATGGGTAAAGGTAAAGGTGCCCCCGATCATTGGGCTGCCGTGGTCAAGCCGGGCCGCATCCTCTTCGAGATCGACGGGGTTCCCATCCAGGTAGCCCGGGAAGCGCTGGAGCTCGCCGCCTCCAAGCTGCCGATTCGGACCAAATTCGTGGTGCGCCACGATTTCTAAATAAGCTCATTGCGGGACAGGCCGCGGCCCTCCCGCCAAAACGACCACCATGGCAAAAGAGAAATTGGATCTCAAGACGCTGAGCGACCAGGACCTGCAGTCCCGGATCGACGAGGACGTAACCCGCCTGAAGAAGCTGAAGTTCAGCCACGCGGTGTCCCCGCTCGAGAATCCCCGCTCTATCCGTGAGCTGCGCAGGGAGATCGCCCGGCTGAAGACGGAGCAGAAGAAAAGAAGCCTGACCACCGAGGAGATTGCCGGCTAACCTTGCCCACAACCATCCCCTGAGGGGAGTAAAAAAATCATCCAAACATGGACGAAAGAAATTTAAGGAAAACCAGGATCGGGATCGTGTCCAGCAACAAAATGGACAAGACCATCACCGTGAAGGTGCAGCGGAGACTGCAGCACCCGATCTATGGAAAATTTGTGAAGAAGACCTCCAAGTACATGGCCCACGACGAGCAGAACCAGTGCCAGATCGGTGACCGTGTGCGGATCATGGAGACGCGCCCGCTCAGCAAGAACAAGCGCTGGCGGCTGGTGGAAGTGGTGGAGAAGGTGAAGTAAGGCCCGTATGCCCCGCCGCCCTGCACGCGTGCAGGCGGCTGCAACAATATGTCCCTCCCGGAGCAAAGAACCGGCGGGTAATTTCTAAAGGAAAGCAAGATGATCCAGCAAGAATCCAGGCTGAAAGTAGCAGATAACAGCGGTGCCAAAGAAGTACTCTGCATCCGGGTTTTGGGAAATTCCGGACAGGAATACGCCAAGATCGGCGACAAGATCGTGGTGACCGTCAAGGATGCCATACCCGCGGGCGGCATCAAGAAAGGCACGGTCAGCAAGGCCGTCATCGTCCGGACCAAGAACAAGCTGCGCCGCAAGGACGGCTCCTACATCCGCTTTGATGACAATGCGGTCGTGCTGCTGAACAACACGGACGATCCCCGGGGTACCCGTATTTTCGGGCCCGTGGCCCGTGAACTGCGTGACAAGGGTTACATGAAGATCATTTCCCTGGCGCCCGAAGTGCTGTAAAGCGGGGCGCTTGCCCGAAAATAGTAGTATCTTTGCAGCCCGAAAAAAAGTAAAAACCGCCCAGGCGACCCGTTCCCTGGCCCAATTAAAGAATGCAAGCATCATGAAAACAAGGTTCAAACCCAAGCGCATCATCCGGAAAGGGGACAGCGTGGTGGTCATTGCCGGCAACGACAAGGACCGCACGAAGCCCCGGAAGGTCCTGGAAGTGCTGACCGCTGAGGGCAGGGTACTCGTGGAAGGTGTCAATGTCCGGACAAAGCACACCAAGCCCAGTGCCCAGAATACCAAGGGCGGGATCGTCCACCAGGAAGCGCCCATCGACATCTCCAATGTGATGCTGTGGGACAGCAAGGAAGGCGGCCCTTCCCGCGTCAGCTTGAAGGACCAGGATGGGAAAAAGGTAAGAATCAGTAAAAAGTCAGGGGAGGTAATCAAATAATGGCGGACGAAAAATACATACCGCGGCTGCAGACGAAGTACCATCAGGAAGTGGTGCCCGCGCTGATGAAGCAATTCAGCTACAAGAGCATCATGCAGGTGCCGCGCCTGAAGAAGATCAACCTGAACCAGGGGGTCAACGGCGCCGTCGCGGACAAGAAGCTCATTGATGCGGCCGTGAACGAGATGACGGCCATTTCCGGCCAGAAGGCGGTCCCGACCTATTCCAAGAAGGACATTTCCAACTTCAAGCTGCGCAAGGGCATGCCCATTGGCGCGAAGGTCACCCTCCGGGGCGTGCAGATGTACGAATTCCTGGACAGGCTGATCTCCGTATCCCTGCCCCGGGTCCGCGACTTCAGGGGGATCAGCGAGAAGGCTTTCGACGGGCGGGGGAACTATACCCTCGGCATCACCGAGCAGATCATTTTCCCGGAGATCGATATCGACAAGGTCGGCAAGATCAACGGGATGGACATCACCTTCGTCACCTCCGCGGACTCCAACGAAGAGGCCTACGCC
This sequence comes from uncultured Chitinophagaceae bacterium, assembly GCA_966252445.1. Taxonomy (GTDB): domain Bacteria; phylum Bacteroidota; class Bacteroidia; order Chitinophagales; family Chitinophagaceae; genus CBINPH01. The sequence goes on from CBINPH010000009.1 coordinate 14,281, forward strand.
CTGCTGAAGGAGATCGGGCTGCCCTTCCGGGGAACCACCAAATCAGAAAATTCATAAAATATTCATATTCATGGCAAAGGAATCTGTAAAAGCCAGGCAGCGCAAGCGCGAAAGGATGGTCGCTCATTATGCCGAAAAGCGGGCTGCCCTCAAGGCGGCCGGCGACTACGAGGCCCTCGACAAGCTGCCCCGCAACGCCTCTCCCGTACGGTTGCACAACCGCTGCCAGCTGACGGGCCGGCCCCGCGGGTACATCCGGTATTTCGGGGTTTCCCGCATCAAGTTCCGGGAGATGGCGCTGGCCGGCAAGATCCCCGGGGTACGGAAAGCCTCCTGGTAAGGCCGGGGTAAAGACAATTCAAAGCATCAAAACCAGTCAACAACCATGGTAACCGATCCCATAGCAGATTTTTTGACGCGTATCCGCAATGCGCAGATGGCCCGCCACCGCATCGTGGAGGTCCCTGCCTCGAACCTGAAGAAGCGCATGACCGAGATCCTGTATGAAAAAGGGTATATCCTGAAATACAAGTTCGAGGACGACGACAAGCAGGGCGTGATCAAAATTGCCCTGAAGTATGATCCGCAGACCAAGATCCCGGCGATCAAATCGCTGGAGCGCGTCAGCCGGCCCGGTCTCCGCCAGTATGCGAAGCCCCAGGGTTTCCGGCCTGTGAAGAACGGCCTGGGCATCGCCATCATGAGTACCTCCAAGGGGGTCATGGCCGACAAGGAAGCCCGTGCGCTGAATGTGGGCGGGGAAGTACTTTGTTACATCTATTGAGGTGAGAAGGGCCCGCGGGGCCCGTTTGTAAAATATTTGAATCCAGCAGCGTATGTCACGTATAGGAAAAAACCCGGTAACCCTGCCCCAGGGAGTGACGGTCACCGTTTCCCCGGCTAACGAGGTAACGGTCAAAGGGCCTAAAGGAGAGTTGACCAGGAGCATCGACCGGGACATCAAAGTAGATGTGCAGGGCAGCACCCTGCAGGTCAGCCGTCCCACGGACCACATCCGCCACCGCTCCCTGCACGGCCTTTACCGCGCCCTCATCCAGAACATGGTGACCGGGGTGAGCGAGGGGTTCAACCGCAAGCTCGAGTTGGTGGGCGTGGGTTACAAGGCGACGCACCAGGGCCAGTCCCTGGATCTGTCGCTGGGTTATTCCCACAACATCGTTTTCGTAGTACCGGAAGAGGTGAAGGTGCGGACCGAGACCCTGAAGGGGCAGAATCCGGCCATTTACCTGGAAAGCAACGACAAGGAACTGCTGGGCCAGGTGGCTGCCAAGATCCGTGGATTGCGCAAGCCGGAGCCGTACCAGGGCAAGGGCGTGCGGTACAGCGACGAGGTAGTCCGCAGGAAGGCCGGTAAGACAGCCGGTAAGTAAGGACGGGAGCTTTTTTACGCTATTTGCAAAAGAGCCCCGGCAGTATCGGGGCGCAACAGTCATACAAAATGAACACGAAGAACATCCGCAGGAAGAAGATTCATTACCGCATACGGCACACCGTGTCCGGCACGGCGGAAAGACCCCGGCTCTCGGTATTCCGCAGCAACCGGGATATTTACGTCCAGCTGATCGACGACCGGGAGGGCCATACCCTCGCCGCTGCCTCTTCCCGCGACAAGGACATTGTCACCCAGGCCGGTCCCAAGACCGAGAAATCGAAGCTGGTTGGCCAGGCCCTGGCCCGGAAGGCCAAGGAACTGGGCCTCACCAAATGCGTGTTCGACCGCAGCGGCTATCTGTATCACGGCCGCGTGAAGGCTGTCGCAGACGGCGCCCGGGAAGGCGGGCTGGAATTTTAACCGGATACCACACATCAATAAGACTATATTTTCATGTCCAGGAATTCAGCGAACAAAATCAAGGCCGGCGATCTTGAACTTAAGGAAAAGGTCGTTGCCATCAACCGGGTAACCAAAACCACCAAGGGAGGACGCACATTCAGCTTCTCCGCGCTGGTGGTGGTCGGTGACGAAAAAGGCGTGGTGGGACACGGCCTCGGCAAGGCGAAGGAAGTGCAGGAGGCCATCACCAAGGGCATTGACGACGCGAAAAAGAACCTGATCCGCGTACCGGTGATGAAGGGCACCATTCCCCATGACCAGTATGCGAAGGAAGGAGCTGCCAAGGTGCTCATCAAACCGGCCGCCCATGGTACAGGTGTACTCGCCGGGGGGAGCATGCGCGCCGTCCTGGAGGCCGCAGGCTACAGCGATGTGCTGGCTAAATCCCTGGGGTCCGCCAACCCCCACAATGTGGTCAAGGCGACCTTTAAGGCCCTGACGGAGCTGCGCGAGCCGGTAGCGGTGGCCAAGACCCGCAACATTTCGCTGAAAAAAGTTTTTAACGGATAATCATTCACGCCATGGCAAAGATCAAGATCACCCAGGTGAAGAGCGCGATTGACCGCCCCGAGAGGCAGAAGCGCACCCTGAAAGCCCTGGGGCTGACCAAATTGAACGCCACCGTGGAGGTGGAAGCCACCCCCCAGGTGCTGGGCATGGTCCGCAAGGTGACCCACATGGTGGAAGTCGAGGAAAAAGCCTGATATTTTCATAATTTGCGAGTCCCCGGAAGGGCCGGGGGCGTTGAGCCAAAAGAACCCATATGCAGTTACACACCTTAAAGCCCGCCAAGGGTTCCGTGAAGAAGGCCAAGCGCCTGGGTCGCGGGGAAGCGTCCGGCAAGGGCGGCACCGCCACCAAAGGCACCAAGGGCCATCAGTCCCGCAGCGGCTTCAAGAACAAGAAGGCCCATGAAGGGGGCCAGATGCCAATCCAGCGCCGTGTCCCCAAGCGGGGCTTCAAGAATCCCGGCAGGGTGGCCTACAAGGTCTTCAACCTGGGACAGGTGGATGCCCTGGTCGAAAAGTACGGCCTGCAGGAATTTTCCGTGGAGAACCTCTATGTCAACAGTCTCATTGCCCGTACCGACGCGGTGAAGATTCTCGGGCAGGGAACCCTGAAGGCGAAGACCCTTTTCAAGGTTCATGCGGTAAGCGCTTCGGCCCAGAAAGCCATCGAGGAAGCGGGCGGCGCCGTGGAGCTGGTGAAATAGCCCGGGGTTTCGGGGCGTCATGCTACGGCCCGGGAAATATTGCCTGTCACTGTTTCTAAATGGATAATTTCCGGTGAAGAAGATCATTTCAACCATCCGCAATATCTGGAGCATCGAGGACCTGCGCAAGAGGATACTCTTTACGCTGGGCCTCGTGTTCATTTACCGCCTGGGCTCCTTTATCGTGCTGCCGGGCATTGACCCCAACCGCCTGTCCATGGAAGGGGCGACCCAGGGATTGCTGGGGTTGTTTGATATGTTCGCGGGCGGCTCCTTTTCCCGGGCGTCCATCTTCGCCCTGGGCATCATGCCCTATATCTCTGCGCAGATCGCCATGCAACTGGTGACCATAGCCGTTCCGTCCTTCGCCAAGATGCAGAAGGAGGGAGAGAGCGGCCAGCGCAAGATCAACCAGTATACCCGTTACCTGACGGTTATCGTTACGGCTGTGCAGGCGGGAGCCTACGTGGCTTATCTGCGTACCCAGTCGGGCGCCGCCATTTTGCCGGAGTTTAGCGGGGTGTTTTTCTGGCTGTCGACCGTCATCGTGCTCACCGCCGGCACCCTCTTCGTCATGTGGCTGGGTGAAAAGATCACCGACAAGGGCATAGGCAACGGGGCCTCCATCATTATCGAGATCGGTATTATCGCCCGCCTGCCCCAGGCCCTGCTGTATGAGTGGAAGGCCAAGTCCATCATGGGCGGTGGCGGCCTGCTGATCTTCCTGCTGGAGATCATTTTCCTGATCGCCGTCATCGTGGGCCTGGTGCTGCTGATCCAGGGTACCCGCAAGGTGCCGGTAAACTATGCCAAGCGCATCGTGGGGAGCCGTCAGTTCGGCGGGGCGAGGCAGTTCCTGCCCCTCAAGGTCAACGCTGCCGGCGTCATGCCCATCATTTTTGCCCAGGCCATCATGTTCATCCCCATCACGGTCATGAACTTTGCCAGCCCGGAGAGTGCGACCACAGGCATCATGCGGGCCCTCAGCGACCCCACGGCCTTCTGGTACAATTTCGCCTACTTCTTCATGGTCATCATCTTCACGTATTTCTATACGGCCATGATCTTCAACCCCACCCAAATGGCCGATGAGATGAAGCGCAACAACGGCTTCATCCCCGGCGTCAAGCCCGGGCGGGCCACGGCTGATTACATCGGGGCTATCATGGACCGGATCATGCTTCCCGGCGCCATTTTCCTGGGCATCGTGGGTATCCTGCCCGGCTTTGCCAGCGCCCTGAAGATCAATTCGGTGTTTGCCAGCTTCTTCGGCGGGACCTCCATGCTGATCATTGTGGGCGTTATCCTGGATACGCTCCAACAGATTGAGAGCCATCTGCTTATGCGGCATTACGATGGGCTCATGACCAAGGGTCGCATTGCCGGACGCTCGGCGGGCGTACCCATGTCCCAGTAAAACACATTATGATTTATTATAAGACGCAGGATGAGATCGCGTTGATGCGCCGGAGCGCCTTGTTGGTTTCTGCCACCTTAGCCGAGGTGGCAAAACTATTGACGCCGGGGATCACGACGGCAGAGATAGACCGCAGGGCGGAGGCTTTCATCCTGGCGGGGGGCGGCATACCCTCTTTCAAGAATTACCGGGGCTTTCCCAAAGCCACCTGTATCTCGGTCAACAGTGCCGTGGTGCACGGCATCCCCGGCGAATACCGGTTGCAGGAGGGGGATATCGTGAGCGTGGATTGCGGGGTGCTGATGAACGGCTTCCATGGGGACAGTGCCTATACCTTTGGCCTGGGCGCCGTCGCGCCGGAGGTGCTGGAGCTCATGGGGGTGACCAAGAAGGCCTTGTATGCAGGGGTGGAAAAGGCCGTCGCCGGGAACCGGATCGGGGATATCGCCTATGCGATCCAGGAGCCTACCGAGAAGCAGCGGGGCTACGGGGTGGTGCGCGAGTTGGTGGGTCATGGCCTGGGCCGCAGCCTGCATGAGGACCCCCAGGTGCCGAACTACGGGCGCCGTGGCCACGGGCAGCTCCTGAAGGAAGGGCTGGTGATCTGCATTGAGCCCATGGTAAACCTGGGCACCCGGGACGTGACCTATGAGGACGACGGCTGGACCGTACAGACCCGGGACGGCAAAGCCTCCGCCCATTACGAACATGTCGTATTGGTCCGTAAGGGGAGCCCCGAGCTGCTCTCGTCCTTTGAGGAAGTGGAGGCGGCGGAAAAGGCCAATCCCGCCCTGAACGCCACCTACTACTAGGCGGGCCGCGGAGCGGAGATTTTATGGGAGAATTTTGAAAATTCCGGCCTAAATGCCGTATCTTTGCAGTCCTTTTAAAATCTATGGCCAAACAAGCACTGATCAAACAGGACGGCACTATCGTGGAATCCTTATCCAACGCCATGTTCCGGGTGAAATTGGAGAACGGACACGAGATCGTGGCGACGATTTCCGGGAAAATGAGAATGCACTATATCAGGATATTGCCCGGAGACAAGGTGAGTGTGGAAATGAGCCCTTATGACCTGTCCAGGGGCAGGATCATTTACCGGTACAGATAAACGAGGCGGGGCTTCCCGCACAAAGAAAACAACGATACAATGAAAGTCAGGACCTCTATCAAGAAGCGCAGCAGTGAATGCAAGATCGTCCGCCGGAAGGGGAAGCTCTTCGTCATCAACAAGAAAAACCCCCGTTTCAAGCAGCGCCAGGGATAAAACAAGCGGGCCACAGCGCCCATGCAAGCACGTAAAAAACTAGTCAAGCAACCATATGGCACGAATTTCCGGTATCGACCTTCCCAAAAACAAGCGCGGCGAGATAGGACTGACCTATATCTATGGCATTGGCCGCTCGACGGCCCAGTATATCCTGGACAAGGCGGGGATCGATTACGACAAGAAGGTGAAGGATTGGACGGACGAGGACCTGAACGCTATCCGGAACCTGATCACCAGTGAGATTAAGGTAGAGGGCGCTCTGCGCTCCGAAGTGCAGATGAACATCAAGCGCCTGCTGGATATCGCCTGCTACCGGGGCCTTCGCCATCGCAAGGGGCTTCCCGTAAGGGGTCAGCGCACCCGCACCAACTCTCGTACCCGGAAGGGCAAGCGCAAGACGGTGGCTGGAAAGAAGAAGGCACCGAAGAAGTAGTCCCGCCGCGGGGGATCCTCCCGGCACAGTCACCCAACGCAAGCAACGTTAAACAGAACATCACCCGACATGGCCAAATCATCCAAATCGTCCAATACCAAAGCTTCTTCCAAGAAGCGGATCGTGAAGACCGACAACTACGGCGACGTGCATATCACCGCCAGTTTCAACAATATCATCATCAGCATCACCAACAAGCAGGGGCAGGTCATTTCCTGGTCCTCTGCCGGCAAAATGGGTTTCCGGGGTTCCAAGAAGAATACCCCATACGCAGCCCAGATAGCCGCCCAGGATGCCGCCAGGGTAGCCATTGACGCCGGCCTGAAGAAGGCCGATGTCTATGTCAAGGGACCGGGTTCCGGCAGAGAGAGCGCCATCCGCTCCGTAGCCACTTCCGGTATCGAGGTGGTGACCATTAAGGACGTTACCCCGTTGCCCCACAATGGCTGCCGTCCGCCGAAGCGCCGCCGGGTATAACGCCTGCCGGACCACCGAACGAACATTATCTATGGGCGGACGATTCAGTTTTAAGATTTTTTCATAATCGTCCGCTGCAACTAAAAAATCTGGAGAAAGACAATCATGGCAAGGTACACCGGACCGAAAACACGCGTATCCCGCATCTTTGGAGAGCCCATCCTGGGCAACGGGAAATATCTCTCGAAGAGCAGCAATCCTCCCGGCCAGCATGGCCCTAACAAGCGCAGGAAGCAGCCGAGCGAATATGCCCTGCAGCTGAAGGAAAAACAGAAGGCCAAATACACCTATGGCCTCCTGGAACGGCAGTTCGCCAAGACATTCGCGGAAGCCTCCCGCATGAAAGGCGCCACAGGTGAGAACCTCATCAAGTTGCTGGAAGCCCGGCTGGACAATGCTGTTTTCCGCCTGGGCATCGCCAATTCCCGCCCCGCCGCCAGGCAGCTGGTTTCCCACAAGCACATCACCGTCAACGGCCGGGTGATGAACGTACCTTCTTACAGCCTGAAGCCGGGTGACGCCATCGGCCTGAAGCCCAAGGCCGCCCAGAACACCTCGCTGACCAGCGGCATACAGGGCAAGAACCCGAAGTTCAACTGGCTCGACTGGAATGAAAAGGAGATGGCAGGGACCTTTATCGCTTATCCCGAGCGGGAGAGCGTTCCGGAGAATATCAAGGAGCAGCTGATCGTCGAACTGTATTCCAAGTAAGCCGGACAGCCGTTTCTTCAGGCACCAGGCCCGGGGAATGTGCATCACCTTGTATCTAACGCGTTGATATAAAGTGTAAACTCAATGGCCATTTTAAATTTCCAGAAACCTGATAAAATTGTGCTGCAGAAATCCAATGATTTCGAGGCGCAGTTTGAATTCCGTCCTTTGGAGCCGGGATATGGCGTGACCATAGGCAACACGCTCAGGCGGGTATTGCTGTCCTCGCTGGAGGGGTACGCCATTATCGGGATCAAAATAGAAGGGGCCGACCATGAATTCGCGACCCTGAAGGGCATCACCGAAGACCTGACGGAGGTGATCCTGAACCTGAAGCAGGTTCGCTTCAAGAAGATCGTGGACACCGACATTGCGACAGAAAAAGTGCAGTTGACCGTCAAGGGCAAGACCGAGTTCCGTGCCGACATGATCGAAAAAGCCACCAGCTCTTTTCAGGTAAAGAATCCTGAATTGCTGATCTGTACCCTGGATCCCAGCGCCAAGCTGGACATTGAGCTGACCATCGCCAAAGGGCGCGGTTACGTGCCTGCTGACGAGAACCAGATCAAAGAAGCCCCCCACGGCTATATTCCCATCGATGCCATCTTCACGCCCATCAAGAACGTCAAGTACAGCATCGAGAATACCCGCGTAGAGCAGAAAACGGACTATGAGAAGTTGGTCATGGAAGTACAGACCGACGGGACCATTCATCCGGAAGAAGCCGTTAAACAGGCTTCCAGGATCCTGATCCAGCACCTGATGATCATCACCGACGAGAACATCAGCCTGGACAGCAGGGACGAAGCGAAGGAAGATGTGGTGGACGAGCAGACCATGCAATTGCGCAAGGTGCTGAAGACACCCCTGGAGGACATGGACCTGAGCGTCCGCGCCT
>CBINPH010000010.1:0-22156 GCA_966252445.1 uncultured Chitinophagaceae bacterium
CAACGGAGAATGTATTTGAGGCTCCCGTTCCTGGTGAGTTATTGAGCAACCCCTATTTAATAAAGACGCTGCTACTGTCCGGAAGTATGAAATTGAGAAAGATAAATTCGTCAGTTCAGAATTACCACAACACTATGCCAATGATTATTGTGGAATTTTCCAAGGATAACCTGAGACCTTTCTTTATTCTTTCGGCCATATTACTCCTATTCGGAACAATGCATTCGGTGCGCGAGCCATTCTTCTCCGATTCTATACCAGCGCGTGCACCATACCTGAAAAGAGAGGAGGCGGATTTCAGCTTATTGTCGACAATAGGTCATCTCTGCTACGGGGTAGTGAGTTGCAGAACGCCTCCGCATCCAACATCGATTACTTGGGGTCTGGAGGGAAGATTATGAACACATTGCTTCCCGTTATATAATATTCCTCGTCCGATGTGTTGGTGATAACGGCGTTTGAAGTTCTTTTGATCCAGCGATTCAGCTGAGACGGATGGAATGTATATTCGCCTAAATGAATGTCTTCCGACTCGTTGTTGTTCAGCAGGACTGTCCTCACGGTCAGCCGCGGGCAAGCAGCGCCACCCAGGCGTCGCCCTCCGCGACGGCCTTTAATGCCATGTTCCTCCTTTTAAGGAGCCGCTCCATATAGCCTTTTAAAAAAGCCCGTTCGGCCAGACGTCCTACAAACCCATATGGTGAGGTGAATTCAAAAACATCGGTCATTTTCGTGCCTTGGCCGGCTTCCTCAAATCGATGGAGATGATGCATGGAGGCAAATGCCCCTTTGGTCATTTTGTCCGCAAACAGGTACGGCCGCTCCAACCGGGTGATAACTACCGTTAATTCCTGAAATACGCCGAAATGCCTGGCCCTCCAGGTGACCGTCTCATGCAGACCCATGAGGCCCACGGTTCTCCCGCCAGCCGGGCGCTCATTGGTGTCCTTCATGGAAAGGGTGTGCAGGTCGATGCTCCGGGCCAGGTCAAAGACCCGTTCAACAGGTGCGTCAACGTATGTCTCCAGGTAAACCTTGGCCATCAGGAAAATCAAGGTACGAAACTCCTGCGGATATCCCCTCCCGCAAACGGGCAGGACATGCAGCACCGGCGTATAGCCCCTGCCTTGCCGCGGGGGAGCACATCCTCCTTCTTCTCGCTATTTCTGGTCGCTCTTCACCACGATCAGGTATCCTTTCTTGGCGGGGACCTGGAGGCCGGTCAAAGAATCCAGTGCCTGTTCACTCTGGAACCGTGCGATCGCCGGCATATACATCCTGCACCGGGAAGGCTCGTATCCGAGCTTCTTAAAATCGATATGCAGGGAACAGGTCTGGGCGCTGGCGCCGAAGTTGCCCACAGCGAGCACAGATGCTCCCCGTCCTTTATATACCGTCACCTTCACTGAGTCATTGTCCACCGTGACCGGGCTTGCGGGGTCCCAGTATCCAATCATGGTTTTCTCGCTTATCTGATATTGATCCCAGAATTTCCAGAGGTGATCCGGTGGGTTTTTTACCCATCCGGCCCGGTTGGTAATGCCATAGACCATGCCCCTCCAGGGGTTGCCACCACCCTGAAGCATCTGGCTGGGCAGCCCGAAGGGTATCCCCGATATTTCCACCATCCAGTAGTCCGGCGGGGTATCGTAATTCCTGCCCTCCCCGATCCAGACCTGATCTATATACGGCAAAAGGTCCATATACATGTTGAGACAGCTTGCCCAGCCGGCATGCTGGTTAAAATGATTCCAGCTGTGCAAATCAATGCGGGCGGCGGGTCGGTTGTCGTCGAGGATCTTTCGGGCCCGGCGGATGGTAAAGCGGTCGAGGGCGCAGTCGTCGATATATACGCCATCGATGTGGAGATGCCGCACCATCCAGTCGAGGCCGCCGATGTAAAAATTGTTGAGCCGGCTGTCCGGGGTGGTGATGACCGACAGGTCACGCATGCCGGCATATTTTCCTGAAGCAAAGGAGGCCACCCAGGCGGGGATGTATTTCCTTCCCCGCAGGTTTTGCCGCAACCAGGGGTCGGGGCCGTCGGGGTGGATGAGGGTGGTGGCGGCAGCCCCGGGACCGGGATAGATGACCTCGCCGCCCAGCGAGAGGAAGGGCAGGAACTCGGGCAGGTTAACCGTCAGCTCCCGGGTGGTATAATACACCTTCACCCGTTTGTTGTCCTCGTGGGCCTTGTCAATGAAATGTTTCAGCCCGTGACGCTGACATCAGCAAAAGGATAGTTGATGAAGGGATAGATATCTTTCTTATGATGGATATTGATGATGTTGGCGCCCAGGCTGTCGGCGGCAGCGATAAAGCCGCTGCTTTCATCGCGGTCCGAATGATAATAACGGTCCCCGAACTGCACGTGCTTGTTTAGCGTCCTGAAGGGAGTTATCAGCAACTCAAAATCATAATGCAACTGTTCGCCTTCGGCCATATGACGCTGTCCTGAATAAGCCTGGACCACAACGTCCTCGCCCGCCTCAACGACATGCACCCCGCCCTTTCCGGCGTTGCCCCAGGAAGGGGGCATACGGAGTCTTCCGAAGCCATAATAAATATTGACCAGGGGCGATGCATAGTTTTCGGCTTTCCATTTGATGCGGAGCCCGCCATTGACGTCCCCTATCCACAAAGCGTCCTGGTTCTTCGTGGTATCCCATTTCCAGTTCCATTCCGGCGGGCGGAAGCCGCCGGCCTTGTTCAATCCCATCATATAGATGGCTTTGGCCTTGCGGACTGGCGCTTCCAGGCGGATGTCCTTTATCTGCAGCGCGCCCCTGGCTTTCAGCGTCAGGTGCCAGGCGGCGAAGCCATCAAATTCCATGCGTCCCTGGCAGACGAGGTCGCATTGCTCCGAAGTGTTGACAACCTCCCAGGTTATCGCCGAAGGGGACACGGTCGAAAAATGCAGGGGCCCGGGCTTCAGGGCGATGCGGGCGCCGTCCTCCCGCTCGATGACAAAACGGAAGGCGCTGTCCACGATCGGTTCTCCCCGGGAGGATACCGACTGGTTGGAGGGCGTAAAAAATGTGCGTATGGCTGCGGGCAATCCGTTGGGGGCAATGTCCATAGAGCGGCCCAGGATCGTCAGGCGGCGGCCCTGCCGGTGCACGGGCGTATATCCGCGGGTAATCCGCTGGTCTATGCCGGCGGTGTCATCCAGCCAGGCCAGCCGCGACAGCCGCCGGCCCTCATCAAAACCCCTGTCTTGAACGACCCGGCCTTCGACGCCCAGCTGCAGGGGGATGACCTGGGTGTCGCCGCCGGCCATGATGGTGAGGGTGCCGCTGTACAACCCCCGCGCCGAGGGTGGCAGGTCCACACCCAACCACAGCGGCTGCACGCTGCCGGCAGGCACCTCGATCGTTTTGACAAAGGGGCGTCCCCGAAAGTCCCGTCCTCCGGCATTGAAGCAGGTCATGCGCGCAGCCGGTATCACGGCGCCGGCAGCATTGGTCAGGTCGGAGAACGTAACCCTTACCTGGGGCAGCCTTTCCCGAAACGCCCACAGGACGGCCTGGAACATGAAAAGCTCCCCAGGCTGGGCATGCAAGACGACAGACGAAGAGGCGCGGGCATCCCTGTGCAACCACGCTTCGCGCAAGGAATCGGTCCAGCGGACCGGGTGCTCGCGGGTTTCTAAAAAAACGGCGAATCCGTGATGTCCCGCTGTTCCGGCATACAGCGGTGAAGCCTGCTGCACGGACATATACCCGTGCTGCCCCAGGGCTTCTACGCGGACAAGCAAGGCCAGCAGGGCCAATGACATAAAGCGGTATCGCATTCCAGTATGGGTTGTTGATCAGCAATCAGCCCGGCCCTTCATGGGAAAATGCCGGACAGCGTTCTTATCCTCGCTTTCATCTCGACGGTGTCAAGCACTGCGGTGCCGGCCCGGAGCTTTTGCTCCAGCGTGTCCACCTCCTGCAAGCGCAGGCGGGGACGGCCGAGGGCATCGCCGCAGGTATCCCTGTTCGATACGGCGCCGGGGAGCCCGTACCAGTAGGTGACCATGGAATAAGCAAGAAGATTATACCCATGGCGGATATCGACGCCCGGCGAAGCCTCCATGTCGAACCGCAGTTCGTCGTCAAAGGGGATGGCATCCAGCACCCGGTCCCTCAGGCAAATATTGAAGCCCCGCGGGTTTTTCGCATTGCCCACACTTACATTGGCGCCGAAGGGTATGGAAAAGGTGTCCTTTCCCGTCGGGACCACCCCGCCGGCCCATCCGTAATAGTCCTCGGTACCGGTACCGAAATGGGAAGGGAAGCGGCGCTGCAGGTCCGCCGCGCGGGTATATATTGTCTCATCTCCTTCTCCCCACCAGCCCGTCCCCGGCGACAGCACGGTGAGGGCATCGCCCGCCAGCACCCCTTTACCCCGCAAGTGAACAAAATTCAGGTCGAAGAAACGGTCTCCAGGCAACAGTCCATAATCACACCAGCCCGCATGAAAATACATGGACCTTTCGTCCCATCGCCAGGGGGCCGTGACGGCCTCCAGAGCCAGCGACAGCGTCTCGCCGGAAAAATTGACCAGGGTCATGGAAGCGCTGCGCCGGTATGGCATAGGCCATGCGCACAGCAGGGTATCTCCCTCGACTTTGATGTGCCGCGTACGGACACGGTGCAGCGTATCGGCGGCGCAGAAAAAATCCCCCAGCGGACAGCAGACCGTCTGTTCGCCGTCGAAGCGCATCCTGAGCAACACCCTTCCCAGGGCCGTTGCGCCATTCCCGTCCTGCAGCGTCATCTGCAGGCGCCGCAGCAGGCGTGTCCCTGCCGCCAGGGTCCACTGCAGCGAATCCCCGGGGCGCAGGAAGACCGCCCGGCTTACCGCCCGACCGCCCATAGGGGCGGACGACCATTTTTTTCCGGCCCATGCGGTGGCACCCGGGGCGGTAAAGCGCTCCCGGGAAAAAGACACCACCGGGGTTTGAGGCGGATACACGCGGTAGTTGATGCAGTAATAGAATGGTGGCTTGTCCAGCGTGATCTTGCAATGGCTCCTGAAGGGAATAGGCAGGTAACACACGCCGGCCCGTGTGGTGAGATTAGCCAGCGGCGGCCGGACGAAAGAACGGCCCGTCAGGAGCCCGATAAAATTCTCCTGGATCGCCGGCACGGCCTGGCCATCGAGGTAAATCCGGATGTTGGGACCGGCGTGGTCGTCCAGCCGGTAATAAAAGTATGGCGTCCACATGCGGGTGATGCAGCCCGGGCCGTCCTGCTCCATGATCACATACTCCTTCCTGCCCGCATGGGTTTCCTCCCGGATGTATCCCAGCCCGTCCGAGTCCGCAAACCAGTCTTTTTGGAGGGGGCTGACAGAGGCCCTGTTGTAGCTGCTCGCCTCCAGCTGCCGGTAGGGGACAGCGGGGAAACGCGCCGCCGCCTGGGGATCCGCCATTTCTTCGAGCAGGGCAGCCGTGGTTATGGCCTGCCCCTGGGCGGCGCGGCCACAGGCAGCCAGCCCGAGCATGATCCCTATGATGCCTCTAAAACCCATGAGCCTTTATCATTTTATACGTCATTTGCCGGTTACCAGCGGCGGCGCGGCCAAGGTATCTGCTTGCCCGCCCCTTTGCCTGAACGCCTGATAACGGCGGTGGTATTCATGCACAAAGGCCTTTCTGACCAGGGCAAAGCTCAGGGGTGCCGGAGGGTAATTTTGCTCTCCGGGCAGCAGGAAAGGTCGCCCCGGACGGATCACTTCGCTGTCCCCGGCGATGGTGAGGACCGACTCCGACCGGTAACGCTTCAATAGGTCCGCAAAGGTCCCCCTGCCCGTTTGCGGGTCCTTTTCCCAGGTGAGGGTGATCTTGCGCACATCAGGGCTGAAGAACAGCTGCTGGCCTATTTGCCGGACCTCGGTGGCATCGCTGTGGAAACCCTGCAGATGAACAAAATAAGGAATGGTCAGCACAATCCGGTGGGGAGGGCTGCGAAACGCAGGGCGCAGGCTTACCTCGGCACCGCTATCGGTAAAGGTCATGGAGGCCGACAGGTTACCCATTTCGGTTCGGGCATCCGCAAAACTGACCGTGTTGCCGGCTTCGCACCAGGCTGGGGACAGCAGGGAAAACACATAGAGGTCCCTTTGGCGCTCGTCCATGCCGGCCTCCCCGCCGTACTCCCGCACCAGCATGCTGCGGATGAAGCCCACCAGCTTCGACGCCGCCCAGGCGTGGGGTGTGGGGCAGTCGGGAGAAACCTCCCTGTCCTGCCAGGGCTTGACCAGGTTCTCAAAGCCCTCGTAGGTCGGACCCAGGTGCAGGAGCACATTGTACAGGTCTACCAGGGCGTCCTTCTGCATGCCTGCGGCAAGCTCCTGTTCCATCATGTTGACGGTAATGTACTGATGGAGAAAAATCCGGTAAGTCATGATCCCCTCCCGGTAGCGGTCCCTGCGTATGCGGCTGAGGGTGGCGTCCACGACGGGGTCGCCCGGCGCCAGCAGCTCGGAAGGACAAAGCAGCAGCATATTCTCCCATTCCTGGTTGGTCTGCCATTCGGCGAAGCCTTCCCTGGCCGCCGGCCCCGTGGTATAATCGTACAATCCCGGTGGGATATATCCTTTGGCGCGGTAGGTGGCCTGTACCGCCCGCAGGAGGGCGGCCTTGTACTGGCGTTCAAAGCGGGTCCATGCCGCTGCATCCTCTTCCCGTCCCAGCGCGCGGGCTACCCTGATGGAAGAGCGGATCGCCAGCAGGGCCCAGAGGTTATGGGACGTATAATACCCCAGGATCATCTCGGCATCGTAGGGCCATACGGGCGGCATCAGGTGGTTGCTGTCCCCCATCACGGCGTCCCGTATCCAGGCCACTCCCTGCCGGATTTTGGGGTACACCGTATCGATATACCGCAGGTCCCTCGTGATGAGGTAGTGCAGGCACAGGGACTGCAGCGTCTGTCCCTGGGAGGCGCCCGATTTCCGGCCGTGAAGCAGCGCATCGTCATAAAAAAGGCCGGTGCTGTCCTGCTTGGCATAGACTTCCGGGAACGTCTGGTCGGCAAACTCCCTGAAGCCCAGGAAATCAAAAGCCTCGGCATGCTGTATAAAGGACGCCAGGAACAGGTTCGGATAGGGCAGCCCGTCCGTCATAAAACGCTTGCCGTCACGCATCCGGGTAGCCAGCATCATATGCACCAGCGATGCCCGCACGGCGTCGTTGACCCGCTTTTCGGGGATCTGTATCCGCATCCGTCCTTCCAGCATCTCCGCCTTCCAGTAATCTATGGTCTTCTTTTTATACGTCTCGTAGTCCGCCGCCGCTATCTTGCGAAGGAAAGCCCTGTCGGTACTGTCTACAGGCAGCCTGGGCATTTTAAACGTGTAATGCGCCGTGGCGCCGGGTTTCAACAGCGGGGAGAAGCTGATCATGGCCAGGGGCGTGCTCTTCCCGGCTTGCACCGCGCCCGCACGGAAGGGACCGGCATACGCCCGGCCATAGACGGATGCCGGATGCCCGCCCTCCGGGTAGGTGTATACCAGCTTTCCCTGGCGAAGGACCCGTCCCTGCGCCATGGTGAAAGACCAGTCGGGGGAAAACTGTCCGCCCCCGAAACGGTATACCAGGCCCGTAGACCGGGTGGCGGCCGCGAAGAGCGGCCGGGCCGCCTCATGGCCGGTATTGGTCACGCTTATCCGCACGAACTGCAGGGTATTGTCCGCACCCTCGCCGTCCAGGGGAAACCCGAACATCTCCGCCTGGTAGGCAAACCCGCTGTCGGTCCACGCATATTGTACAATGGGTATCCATCCCTCGTACCATGTCTTCTGCCGCACCAGCACGGGGCGGAGGGGACGGCCGTAGAAAAAGCAGAGCTCCGCATGGCCGGTATACAGGGCGCCGTCATAGGTAACCTGTATGGCGTCCGGCATATAGGGCACCCCCACCAGCGTGGTGGAGTGCTGCAGGTAGCACCAGGGCTTGCCGGGATCGTCGATGGCGGGGTTCGCCATCGACATAGCCGGTGCCACCGGAGCCTGCCGGGCGCAGGCGGGCACCGGCCCGGCGGCCAGCATGGCCGCCAGCGCCGCCGCCAGGAGCAGGCGGGCCACCACGGATACGGTCGGAAAAGGCTGCAGGGAATGCAAGCCCATCACTGTCCGGTTTATACACCTATTCATGTCTATATCGTCAAGGGTCAAAGGCCGCTGCGCATCGGCCTGCATTGATCACGTCGGGCCGGCGACCTTAGCGGCGGGCGCGGACCTTCTCGCCCGCTCCCGCGGTGCAGAGCTCTATTTTCATCTTCAGGTCCCTGCCCGCCGGCATCTGGGCCTCGAACCGGATGCGGTTGTCTCCTTTGGCCGCCTTCAGGGTCTGCCTCAGGGGTATCTCCTGCCTCAGCTGCCATTCCCGGTCATAGAGCCTGGCCCGTCCGTCGGCGCCCAGCTGCAGGATGTCCCCCGCATGCACCGGCACAGGAAGACGCCACTGCACATAATCATTCAGCTCTATCTGCAGGTCCTCGGCGACGATGGACGTATCTTTTCCGGTCACGGGGAAGGACAGCGTACATTGCAGAGGCTGCGCCCCATAGGGATTGTCGAAGTCGAAGGTCTGTGCATCAGGCTCCCCCGGCTGCGTGGCCCGCGGGGTGAACGTGAAATAGGACACCTGCAAAGGGGTCAGCGTCCATGCATCCTTCCCTGCGGCAGCCAGGTGGAACTCCCGGTGTATGTCCCGCAGCTCTTCCTGCTGGCTGGCGCTGAAGGCGCCGGCCATCCTGGCCGTCTCCCAGGTCTTGATGAGGGCCAGGGCCTCTTCCGAGCGGCCATTCCGGTGCAGGGCGGACATGCTGGTGGTCAGGGCAAAGCCGGCATTGTACCCGGCCGCACGCGCCAGCAGCCACTCGATATCGCCCAGGCTGGTCTGGGGCGTCATGCTGAACCATCCCAGCATGGCGGGGATATAATTGCGGTGAAAATACTCCTGGTTCTTCAGACGGTATTGCGTCTGGCTTTCGCGAAAGCCGGCATACCAGGGCTCACCCCAGTTCATGCGGGTGAAGATATGCCAGAAGAAATGCCCCGGCATGCTGGCATCGTTGATGACCTTGCCCCTCAGCGCAGGGTTCAGGTGATCGTACCAGGTCTTGACGAACAACTGACAGGCGTACTGCCCCATGCCGCTGGACCAGCAGCCCTCCAGGCCATCGAAGGAGATCTGCTTCAGGCCGGTCTTGTTGAACAGGTCGGCCAGCCGCCGGGCCATGTCCTGCTGCAGCGTCGCATCGGCGAGGAAGACCTTGTAGCCATGGTCCATCAGCATCTCCACAGCCTCGCCTTTCTGGTGTGCCGTCGCCGTCGTGCCATAGGCCCCGCGGACACAGTCGAGCAGCCGCCAGGGCGCCGAGTCCGACAGGGCGCGATAGCGGATGATCTCCCGGCCGATGACGGCGGCATGCAGGTTGCTCTTGCGGAACTGGGCAAAAACCATGGTGTCGCGCAGGGGTATCACCTCGGCGGCGCTGCCGAGGTCCGCTGCCAGGGCCGTGCGCCCGACGCGGGCCAGGCCGGCGGCTGGCCGCGGCGTCACATACGGGTCGTTGGTGGTAATGAAATCCGACAGGGTATGGAGCCCCAGGCTGATGCCCTGGGCCTCAGCCTTGTCCACGCATCGCTTCATGCTTTCCCAGTTGTCAGGGAACAGTGCGGAATCCAGCCTGAAATGCCCCCAGGTATCGAAGGGTCCGCCCTGGTAAAGGTATTTCAGTCCCGCACGCCGGGTAATGTTTAGGGCACTGTCTATGGTCTGTTCTCCAAAGCCCATGATCAGGTACGAAGCCGTCGCTGCCGGTGACACTTTGGCCCAGACGCCGTCCAGCTCGGGATGCGGGAGGCCCTGCTCCTGTTCTATACGGCCTATGGTCGCCAGGATGCTGTCCGCCGGCGCCCCGAACAGCGCTATCTTCGATCCCGTGACGCCTCCGTCTGCGTAGGCAGGGGCCTCATAACGGCTATAGCCCCAGTTGGCGATGATCCGTGGCCGGTCGCGGTTGCGGCAATAGGCCTGCAGCACGCTCCCGAAGGAGGTCAACCGCGCCGTCTGTCCGCGAAAGACCTGGTGCTGCCGGACGGAATCGTTGATGTCCGCCAGATTGCCCGTAGCGAAGATGTCAAACGACGGCTCCGTATCGTCTTCGGTGTCCGGATAGCCACCCAGCGTCTTGACATTGAGCGCTTGTATGCCGATGCCGAAGGCATCGTCCCGCACCACGCCCACGGTCTCCCCGATCGTCTGGGTGATCGTCGTGGGATACGGTCCCCATATGGCCAGGTCTATGTGCCCCGAAGACGCAGCCCTGGTCAGCTCAAAGGTGATGTAGCCCTGTTCCCTGCGCACCTGCACCCAGGCGCGGGTGTTTTTTTCCGGGTACTGCAGCGCCAGCACGGAACGGCGCCGGTCCCAGCTTGCCGATGACGGATGGTACAGCCGCCCGTCGACGCTCAGGGACAACAGGGATGCCTGCGGCGAGGCAGGCAGGTATTCCTTGCCGCTGCGTTCGTCCTGTATGCTGGTGAGCACGCCTTTGTCATCGATAGCGATCATCACGGCGCCCGCCTGGAGCCTGACCTGCGCCCGTGAGGCGGACAGGAGACCCAACCAGCCAAGCAGCGCGAGCATGCAAATCCTCTTCATATATCCGTTTTGTCTTGTGGTGGCGAAAAGCATGCCCCCCCGGGGCACGCTGTCAACCTTTCGCCAGCCATCATAGTATGGTGCAAGGGGAGGGCTGCTCACCCTCAATGCAACGTAGGATCAAAGCTTCCACCCCAGTCCTTGTTCTGCTCCAGGGCCGGATCCTTCTGCATCTCGGTCTCGGAAATGGGGAAGAAGTAATAGGAATCCGGCGTATACATCTTCTTTGGCCCTGAGACGAACAGCTCGCTGACCGAATAGGTGAAATCTTCCGGCAGGTAGGTCTGGGTGTGATCGGTAGGGTCCAGTCCCGGCTTCAGCTGGGCGAGCAAGCCATATTTGGTTTCCCCGTTCAGCTCGCCGAGACGGCGGGTCCTCCGCAGGTCCATAAAGCGCTTGCCTTCGAAGGCAAATTCAATTTGCCTTTCCAGATAGATGGCTTCCCGCAGATCGCTCGTCGACATGCCCGAGGCCAGCCCGTACATGTTGTCGCCGCCGGCCTCTATCCCGGCGCGCTGCCGTATCTGCTTCAGTACAGCCAGCGCTTCATCGGGGTGGCCGGTCTCGTTCGCCGCTTCGGCAAAGTTCAGCAACACCTCGGCGAAGCGTATTTCCACCCAGTCCACGGCGTTCAGGCCTACCTGCGCCTGCGACAGCGAATTGTCGATGCCCTTGCGGCAATAAAAACCGGTACGGTTATAGTGCTCCCCCGGCCCAAAGCCGTCGTCGAGGCCGCCCACCTGGATATCGGTATACTGCCGGCGGTCGGCGCTCACGCCCAGCGGAAACACCGCCCCGTTGTAGGCGATGGTCGCCGCAAAGCGCGGGTCCCTGTTCTTCCAGAAGGTCTGCAGGTCGTACGCATACTTGGCAGAGGTGCCCGGCGGCTTCCCGTCCGCCATGGGGTAAGATGCCACCAGGTTCCAGGACGGGTTGTCGCTGCCGGTGCAGTCCTTGGATTGGGTCAGGGGCCTTACACAATGCTCCTGCCGGCCATTCAGCTTCCCGGGATTCATATAGACCACCGTCATCACATCCTCCTGGTTCTGCTCCTCCATCCAGATGCCGCCGTAGTCGGGGTAGAGGCCGAAGCCCAGCCCCTCTAGAAACTCCCTGGCGCTTTTGTTGGCTGCATAGGCCTCTGGCCAGTAGCTGTTGGTATAGGGATTGGCCGGATTGAACTGGGGACTGGCCTCATAGAGCAGCACCCTGCCGCGGAAGGCCATGGCGGCGGCTTTGTCGATGCGTCCGAAGTCATTGCCGGTATACCGGTCGGGCAGCGCCTGAATGGCGCTGTCCAGGTCCTGCAGGATGAAGTCGAAACATTCTTTGGTGGAATTCCTGGCGACGTTGAGGGAATCCGTGAGGAGCTGGGGCACCCTGATGATCGGTACGCCCCCATGGTAGGTCACGGCCCGGAAATAATGGAAGGCCCTCAGGAACCAGGCCTGCCCCTTGATCGTCTCCACTTTGTCGGCCGGAAGGCTGCCGCCATTGATGTCCTGCAGCAGGATATTGATCTTGCGGATGACACTGTACGGCCAGTACTTGAAGCCGCTGCCGTTGGGGTCCACCGCCCCTTCTGCCAGGATACCGGCGCCTTCGTCCGAGTAGTTGCTCTGGTCTGTGGGCCAGCCGGGCAGGGAAGAATAGAGATCTACCAGGTAGGCGTTGGCCAGTTTCTCGTCGTTCCACACATCCCCGGGGTTGTAGGCCTGGGGGTTGTTCAGGTTCAGGAAGCTGTCGTTGTTGCACCCGGGCGTGATCACCATGCATAGGGCAATGCACAGCACAGCATATATGGTTCGTTTCATAACAATCAATTTAAAAAGTGATGTTAATCCCGCCGGTAAAGGACTTCATAACGGGATAGGAGTCCAGGCTGCTCTGCTCCGGATCCATGATCTTTATGGACGAGATCACGAAAAGGTTCGTGCCGTTGAAGAAGACCTTGCAGGACTGCATCTTCAGGGGGGCGATCCATGAGGAGGGCAGCGCATACGCCACCGTCAGGTTCTTGAGCCGCATATACGCGCCGTTCCTCAGCCAGAAGGTGGAAGGCGCGGCCCCGAACTCCTCCGACCATTGCCCTGCCCGGGGATATTTGGCATTCGTATGGGTGGGCGACCAATGATCGTCCGCCCATATCTGGAAGTAAGGGCGGTCGCCCGTCTGGAATACACCTCCTCCATTGATGGTGCTGATCATGCGGTCGTAGGCCCCGACACCCTGGAAAAGCGCATCCAGGGAGAGGCCCTTCCATGCAGCGCCCAGGGAGACACCATAATTCAGGCGGGGGATGCCGTTGTCGGACAAATAGGTCTGATCATAGCTGTCGACCTTCCCGTTGGTCTTGCTGTTCTCTTCCCAGTCTTCGCCCCGGATGTCCTTATAGAGGATCACGCCCAGCATCGGATCGCGGCCAAACTGGGTGAACCCATCGGGGATCGCATCCAGATCCTGGTCATTGCGGATAAGCCCCTCGGACACATAGCCGAATATCCTGTCCTGCGGATGGCCTATCTGGCTGCGCCATTTCTGCAGGCCGGCGGCTTCGTCGATGTACACCACCTTATCTTTGGCATATCCCATATTGGCGCCCACGGTGTATGTAATGTCGCCCAGTCTGTTGGTGAAGGACAGGGAGGCTTCATAGCCCCTGACATCCACCTTCGCATAATTCTCGGCGCTCAGGCCCGCGCCGTAGGTGGCCGGAACCACGCGGGTGCGGGAGGCGAGGATGTCATAGGTGTGGCGGTAGAAATAATCAAAGGTGCCGTACAATTTCCCGTCAAACAACCCGAAGTCCAGCCCCGCGTTATAGGTAATGGATTTTTCCCAGGTGATGAAAGGATTGGGCGTAATGCCGGGAGTGATGCCATTGTACAAGTCGTTGCCGAACACATAGCTGCCCCCGCTGACATAATTGTTCTGGAACTGATAAGGATTGATGTTGTCATTGCCCAGGGAGCCGATGGAGCCTCGGATATTCAGGACGGAAATAAGGGGCACATGAAAGAAGCTCTCCCGGGAGATCAGCCAGGCCGCAGAGCCCGAAGGGAAGAAGCCCCAGCGGGAATTCTCGGGGAAGATATACGATCCGTCATACCGGAAGGAAAACTCGCCGATATACTTGCCTGCGTATTCATAATGCGCTCTGCCCACCCAGGAGGCCCGGGCGTTGTGGTACTCATTGGCGCCAAAGGAGCGCTTCGTGGGGTCCGACGAGGCGTTGAACACCTGGTCCACCGTGGTGGTCAGCAGGTCGTAGGCGCCGCCACTCAACAGGTTACCCACCTCTTTCTGGCGTTCGTACACCAGTAAGCCGGTAATGTGGTGCGCCCCGAACGACCGGTCATAGTTGAGGAACCAGTCGAGCTGATAGGCATGGTCAAAATTAGCCTGCTCCGTGATGCCGTCATAGCTGCTGCTGAGGTTATGCACATTCAGCTGGTGGGGATCCACAGGGCCGGGTTTGTAGGGATTGGTCCCCGAGGCTGGCTGGAACTTGTAGCTCCTGTTGAACAGGATAAGGTTTTTCTCGTTCCTGTCGTCGGCGGTATAGCTGTACTGAAAGCTGGTGCTCAGCCCTTCGACGAAGGGCACTTTCAGGTCGAAGCGCCCGATGCCGCTCAGGGTGCGGTAGGTGATCCTCCTGTACCCGCCGTGCGAGACCAGCTCTACCGGGTTCCATCCGCTTACCGACACCGGCAACCCGTTATCCACATCGTCTGTAGGATCGCCGTTTTCATCCACAAAAAAGGGATACAGCCTGGACCAGTTGAAGGTCGAGCGGTAAAAGTCAGCCACCGTCTGCGACTCCTTGCCGTCATAAGGCCAGTAGAAGCGGTCTACCACCCGCTGGTTTCC
This sequence comes from uncultured Chitinophagaceae bacterium, assembly GCA_966252445.1. GTDB lineage: Bacteria > Bacteroidota > Bacteroidia > Chitinophagales > Chitinophagaceae > CBINPH01. Next base: position 14,534 of record CBINPH010000010.1, read on the forward strand.
GCTCACATTCAGGTTCAGCTTCATGTAGTCGTTGATCTTCGCCGTCACATTGGAGCGAAAGTTGTAACGTCCGTAGTCTGTGTTCTTGAACGAGCCGGTGGACTTGTTGAAGCCGGCCAGCATATAATAGGTGATGTTCTCGCCGCCGCCGTTGATGCTAAAATCATGCTGCTGTGAACTGGGGTCCCGCCATATGTAGTCCAGGATGCTGTAGCTCTTGTCCTTGAAGTAATCGAAAATTTCCGGCGTGACGGGCTGCGGGTTGCCGAAGGTCTCCGCCTGGTCATTGATGTACTGGAGCTCCTGGGTCGCCGAATAATGCTGCAGCGGCCTCGTCGGCTGCTGGGAGCTGAAGGTGGCGGAATAGCTGAATACCGGCTTCTGCACCCTGCCGGACTTGGTCTCCACCAGGATCACCCCGTTGGCGCCCCGCGCCCCGTATATCGACGCCGTGGCCGCATCCTTCAGCACGCTGATGCTCTCTACCTCATTGGGATCCAGGGCGTCAAAGGCGGATTTGTCCTGGACGACCCCGTCAATGACATACAGGGGGTCGGTAGAGGTGCCGCCATAGGTACCTTTCCCGCGTATCATGATGGACGACGAGGCCCCCACGAACCCCGAGTTGTTGACGATGGAGGCGCCGGGGATCCGGCCGGCCAGGGTATTGGACAGCGACGAGGTGGGGATCTGCTCGATGGCATTGCCCTGGACAGTGGTCACCGCACCGGTCAGGCTGGCCTTTTTCTGTGTGCCGTAGCCGACGACCACCACTTCATTCAGGCCGGTGCTCGAGGCTTTTAGCACCACGTCTATGGTCGTCCGCCCCCCTATGGGCATTTCTTTCCTGTCGTATCCGATGTATGAAAATACCAGCGTGGCATCCTCGGGGGCTTCGATCTCGTAACGGCCATCAGCATCCGTAGCCGTTCCCTTGTTGGTGCCTTTGATCTGCACCGACACCCCGACGAGCGGGTGGCCCGCGGAGTCGGAGACGATCCCGCTGACCCGCAACGCCTGCGGATTCCGGCCCGAAGGAAGGATCATGATGACGTCGTTCTGCAGGATGCGGTAATGCAGGCCGAGGCCCGACAATAAGCTGTCCAGCAGATCACTGATGGGGGCTTTCTCGGCGGACAGGACCACGATGGCGTCTCCGGCCACTTGCTTGTTGTTGTAAAAAAAGCGGTAGTTGCTTTTTCTTTCGATCAGGCTAAATGCCTTCGCGAGCCTTACCTCTTTCTTGTCAAAGGAAAATCGCCCTTCCTGAGAGTATACCTTGGCCGAAACCTGCATGCACAGCAGAAATATCCATAAAAATGTCAGCTTCATGATCAGGAACAGTTGGCGCGTCCTTTTGCGGTAAAAAGGCGGCTTAAGGAGTGAACTTTTTGTCATACCTTTAATTCTTTACGTTGATCAATCCGGACAGCGTCGGCTTATGCAAATGCCGCTTCCGGAATTCAGCCTGCGGGAAATGCGCCAACATTTCCCGCTTCTTTTTTTATTTGCGTTCGTCATTCTTACATAGGCAGAAAGGTTTATCGTTCTAGTAAATAGTGATCACGCTGTCTTTGATGACATATTTGAACGGTGTGATGATCTGCAGTTCGGCCAGGGCCTGCTCCACCGTCTCATTCCTGAATATACCCGTGAGCTGGTATTGGCTGATCTGGGCGTCCGCGATGACGATCTTCACGGCATAGCGCCTTTCCATTGTCCTGGCCAGCTCTTCAAAGGGCTGGTTCTTGAATACGAGGTCGTTCTGTATCCAGGCCGTTTCCGGGTAGGTCCTGATCTGCGGGTCTTCCTTGGTCTCCGCGATCCGGTATCCGTTGACCTGGATATCCTGCACCAACGTGTTCCTCTGCAGGGAGTCCGCAGGGCTGTATCGCTCAAAATGCTTGTTCTGGTACACCAGTATCTTTTCGTTCGGCTTCAGGCGGATCTTCTTATCCTGATTGTCGTGAACGGTGATCTCTATGACACCGCTGATCAGCGTGGCCTCGGTCAAAGCTTCCCCCGGATAGGCCTTCACATTGAAGCTGGTGCCAATATCCCTGATATCCATATTCGCCGTGTGGATCAGGAAAGGATGGTCCTCATCATGGCGTACGTTAAAATATGCTTCGCCTATGAGGACGACCGACCGTACGCTGTCCGTGGCGAAGCTGGCGCCATAGCTGAGGCTGCTGGCCGCATTCAGCCACACTTCCGTCCCGTCGGGCAGGGTAATGTTCCTCTTTTCCCCCGCTTTGGTGTTGATCGTATATCCCTCATCCCCAACGAGCCCCTTTTCCGGGTGACCGGCCTTTTGCACGGCAAAAAAAACCGCGCCGGCCATGATCAGTACCGCCGCCGCCACTGCGACCCGCAGGACCAGCCGGCGCGACATGCCGGTTCGGCGGCCGACGAGATCTTTCTCCGGAGGCGCCAGTGGCAGGCCCTGTTCCCCGTCCCCGGATGGCCCTTCAGGAGCGGCGGTATGCCACTCCGTCTCCGGCGGCAGTCTCCAGATCTTCTTCAAAATGTCGAACGCATATTGGGCATCGGCTCGATGGCGCAACAGCTGCTTGAGCTCGGTATCTTCGGCCGGGGTAATGGAATTCGAAAACTTCCGGGAAAGCAGCATCCAAATCCGGTCTTCTGGCGCTTTCATGGAAAAAGGGCTTATACTGGTTAAGACAGGAGTTTGGGAGAATTCTACTAAGTCGATGGGAAATTTAATGAACGGCAGGCGGCACGGCCGGGAGGGCAGCCGTGGTACTCCTGATTATCAAAGGCTTAGGGGAGCCGTTCCCGGTTGCCGTTCTTTTCTTTGGGACCGCGTTTCAGCGTGGTGTCGAAGTTGATGGCCTGGCTTATCCTCTTGATGGCGATAGCCAGCTGTACATCGATCGTGTTGACCGACAGGTCCAGGATCTCGGCGACATCCTTATTGCGGAACCCCTGTTCGCGGACCAGCTGGAAAATGAGTTTGCATCGCGGAGGAAGCTGGCTGACGGCCAGCTCGATGGCTTTCATCATTTCCGCCGTGATCATGAGCTGCTCCGGGTCCGCATCGAATTTGGCCAGCTGCACATCCGCCATATCCAGGGGGTCCTGGGGCAAGCGTTTCTTTTTCAGGTAATTGAGGCATTGATTCCGGACAGCGGTAAAGAGGTATACCTTCAGGTTCTGCACCTCAGGAAGCCTGCTCCTGTGCAGCCAGATCTTGATGAAAACGTCGGCGACGATCTCCTCCGCCGCCTCCTTGCTTTTTACCAGTGAGGTGGCAAAGCGGATCAGGGGAAGAGCAAACGAATTGTACAGCCGCTGATATGCCGGTTGATCGTTCAGCAACGCTACGCGCTGCTGCAAGGCGCTTATCTCTTCCGGGTCCATCACGGTACAGACTTCTGCGGATTACTCTTTGAACGGAACCCCGTAAATATACAACATTAGTTTTTCCGGGAAACTGCTTGCATGCAGGGCCCAGATAAGGAGAACGACGCCGCCGGGAGGCGGATGCGCGGCAGAAGAAAAAAATCAAAATATTTTTACGCAGCCCAAAAAAGAATTGCATCTTTGCGGCCCTCAATTATCAGACGCATGCCACGGAACGCACAAAATATGATCAAAGACGGGTTTAGCCTGTCGGGCAGGAGTTCTTGATCGGGGTGCGCGCAGGAAATGTTTCTCAGGACGAGCATAATTTCTTTCTTGACTGGCAGGCATGCAGCGGGCCCTCACAGGGTACTGCTTTAGGTTCCGAAAGAAATTATTGTCTACACTTTTCCAGGCGTTTTAACCTGGGTATGGGGCAAAGGCACGGCGTCCGCGGGGATCCGTTGGCCTTTTTACATTGCTGTCATGAAATACTTTGACATTCGATTCTCCTGCTTTTTTGATATGCGCTTTCATTATGATACCCCCTAGCGGACGTCATATTTTTCTTTCCATACTGGAAATCATACCGTATGCGCATATGGCCGTTTCAAAACATCATATTCGTGGAATATCGGTCAAACAAACATAATGTGGAGGTGGGAGGGACACAGCGGACATATAAGGCATTCACCGTTCAGGGATCCAACCCTTTCATAGTCATCCCGGCAGGGAGGTCTCCGGAAGGCCGGGGCGCCTTCCTGAAAAAAATGGAATGTCAATACCATTAGCCGGGCATCCCTACCTGCCTGCTGCCCCCTCTGCTTCTCTCCGGGCTGGCGTACAGAAAAATAACCTTTGTAGACCATTTGTAGACCCCTGATGTTTGGCGCCGACTGGCAGGCACCATTATTTTATGCCCCGTCGGGAGGCTGTGCGAATACTGTTGCAGGGGATCGGGAGGACCGGCAGCATAAAAACCACTCCATGAAAACAATGGTTATGGTGGCTTTAGCGGGCATCTGCAGCTATGCCCTGGCCGGAGCATCTGCGGGGAATGGCGCAGCGCTGGTTCTGCTCCCTGCTCTCCTGATAGCCGGATGTCATGCGTCGGAAAAATGGGGGCAGGCGGAGCAAGCCTCCGGCTCCCCAGGGGAACATTGGGCATCTCCGGCCGGCAAAAGTTCAGGAGGATCGGAACCCACCATCTGCGATATTGGGGTCAGGGGCCGTCGGCAAGCATACCTCGCATGCGGAAAGGGTCAGCCCGTGCTTCTGGTGCATGGTGGCTCCGGAGATATGAGGATATGGAAAAATCAGTTGGGGGCCTTCGGCCGGAAGTACCGGGTGATCGCTATCAGCTGCCGTGGATATTACCCCGGCGAGGAGCTGGGACCGGATGATACGGTCAGCTTGCAGACCTACGCGGATGACCTGGCCGCATTCATCCAAACCGCCGGCCTGGCGCCGGCGCATGTCGTCGGCCACTCATCGCCAGGCGGGCTGGCCAGCCTCCTGCTCGCCCGCCACCATCCTCAGCTTCTGCGGTCACTGGTACTTATCGAACCGCCCGCCTTTCCGTTGCTGGGGGTGAACATACCGCCCCGGCTGCCGCAGATCATCAGGCTCCTGCTCCGGCAACCTCGGCTGGCTTACGCCTTCCTGAAATTCGGGGCCAGGGGACTGCGCCCGGCCATCCGCGCTTTCGGCCGGGGGGATGACGCGGCAGGCCTGCGGATCTTCATGAAAGCCAATCTGGGCGATGACGCTTTTGCGCAAATCTCGGACGAACGGTTCCGGCAGGCCATGGCCAACATCAGGCCCCTGAAGGCGCAGATCCGCGCCGGCTTTCCGCCGCTCAGCGACCAGGATGTGCGACGCATACAGGCGCCCACGCTGCTCATTTCCGGAGAAAAAAGCAACATCCTCCTGCATGCGGTCACCGACAAACTGGAAGAGCTGCTGCCCCGGGTGGAAAGGGTGCTTATCGCCCGTGCCTCGCACAATATGTTCGAAACAAATCCGCAAGCCTTCAACCAGGCTGTCATGGCCTTCCTGGACAAGCATTCTTCACCGGAAACTCCGGCATGTGGATGATCTGCTGGGGTACGCATCAAAGGCCATCCGGGCGAACGCGCCGCTGCTTCCAAAGCGGCGCGTTAAGCCGAAGGAATGCCGCCGCTGTTTAGACGGCGGCTAAAGGCGGATGGCGCTTTTAACGTATATTGAGGACAAAGCAGAACCATGGCGCAGCAAAAAAGACCCGTAATCCGGCTGACGGCGGTACACAAGCTGCTGCTCAGCATCGTTGCAGCCGGCCTCGTATATGCGCTGGTGCCCTTCCACACGAGCAAGGCCTTGCCCCATATCATCTTCAGCTGGGATGTTTTCTGCCTGTGCCTGCTCGTCCTGACCTGGATCACCTTTTACCGGACCGAGCCCAAGCAGATCCGTCACCAGGCCAGCCAACAGGACGATTCGCGGGTGGTCATCTTTTTCCTGGTGCTGCTGGCCACGGCGATCAGCATGCTGGCGGTGATACAGATCCTGACCAGCAAGGGCGAGAGCGGCGCCGACAAAGCCCTGGAGCTCCCCACGGCCATTGCCTGTATGTTCCTCTCCTGGTGTATCGTGCATACCATCTTTACCACCCGCTACGCACACCTCTATTACGCGGACCACCGCACCCGCAAGGACACCCCCGCCGGGGGACTGGACTTCCCCGGGGAAGATCACCCCGACTTCGTGGATTTCGCTTATTACTCCTTTACGCTGGGGATGACCTTCCAGGTCTCGGATGTGTCAATCAGCTCCCGCCGGATCAGGCGCCTGGCTTTGTGGCACGGCCTCATCTCGTTTGGATACAATGCCACCATCATCGCCCTCACGGTAAACATCGTGGCGGGCATGACCCAGGGCGGCTGACCCTCAGTCCACCGGCTTGAAATGTTCAAAGACCTGCCCGCAATCCCGGCAGTAATGCAGGGCGCGGCACAGCGTAGACCCGAAGGGAGAGCGCAGGTAGGTGAGCGTGGACCCGCAATGCGGGCAAGGCACCCCGCTGAGGGCTTCCTGTTCCCAGCCGCCCGCGGACAGGGGTGCGGGAGGGGCGATGCGAAAATCATGCAGCTTCTGCCGGGCCGACGCGCTCAGGCGGTCGCTGGTCCAGTGCTGGGAGGGATCCAGGAAGACGCTGACCGGAACGCCGAGGCGGGCTTCCAGCGTGTCCCTGATGCCGCGGCGGATGTACTCCACTGCGGGGCAGGCAGCGAAGGTGGGGATCATATGTATGCGGACCCCTTCCACGCCGGCGTCGACCCCCGTGATCATGCCCAGCTCCAGGACGTTGAGCACGGGGATCTCAGGGTCATGGACCAGCGCCAGGGCCTCATAGATATCTGCCGTTTCCGGAATATGCGCCATGATGGACCATTTGACCTTCGGGGCTTAGCCGACGAGGGCGCGTACAAACCACCAGGCCAGCAGCCCGCACCAGATCAGCTTGAGCCCGGTGGTGAGGAGGAACCCCGCAAATGCACCCAGCGCCGCCTTCAGCGCCCGCTGATGCTCCGAGGGCTGGTGGATCAGCTCGCCGATGAAGGCGCCCACCAGCGGGCCTAGGACGATGCCCCAGGGACCGGTGAAGAACCCTGCCACGATGCCGATGGCCGCACCGCGCTGTCCCGCCTTGCTGCCGCCGAAACGGCGGGTACCCCACAGGGGGATCAGATAGTCGAGCACGGCGATGATGGCCGTGACCAGGGCGGTGATGACAAGCATGCGGGTGCTGAACTGGGCAAAACGGGTGAGGTGCAGCAGGAGCAGGCCCAGCCAGGCCAGCGGCGGCCCCGGCAGCACCGGAAGCAGGCTGCCCACGATGCCGGTGAGCAGGGCCAGCCCGCCCAGTATGGCCAGGAGCACATCCATGGGGACCTTTTTTCAAAAATACGGGAATTTCCCCTTTTCGGCTAGGGCTTGTCGACGACGCCCATCGCCAGGTAAAAAGCATCCTGGATCTTGCCGCGGATCTCCAGATGGGACAGCTTCAGGTTGGTGCCCCCGTCCGGGTTCACACGGTTGGACAGGAAGATATACACGAAGTCATATTTGGGATCTACCCATACGCAGGTGCCGGTATAGCCCGTATGCCCGAAGGTCTCCGGGAGCAGTATTTGCGGGGCTAAGAATAGCTGAACTTGCTGCGGTCCGGCTCCGGCTTGTCCCCCTGCCGGGCGGCGTGCCTGGCCAGGTAGCCGG
>CBINPH010000011.1:0-21890 GCA_966252445.1 uncultured Chitinophagaceae bacterium
CACGTTCATCGATCCTCCGCTGAGGTCGCCGATCATATAGTCCGTATACTGGGAATTGCTGTTCAGGGCATCCAGGGACTCCGCGTCGACGTTGCCGTAACTGCCGTTGTAGGTCAGCTTCCCGGCGCCGGTGATTTTACAGTTGGTGTAGCTGGCATTGACCACCATATCGTGGACTGCGTTCAGCTTGAGATCCGAGTAGCTGGCATTGATCCGTCCCTGACTGACGCCGCTGACCGACCCATCGCAAAATGCCGTATTGAGGACCACGTTTCCGGGAAAGTTGCTGAGGTGAAAATTGCCATAGGCCAGCTTCAGGGTGAAGGCACCGGGCACACCGTCCCCGATAACGTCCCCATACACGTTTTCCACGGTGAGGGACGCCATGGATGCGGGCAGGTACACCTCGTAATCAATACGGACAAAATCTTTCTCATTGCCAGACCGGGAGCCGCTGAAAAAGCGTTTCCAGAAAGATGAGGCGCTTTGGGCATCGTACACCGTCTGGATCGCATAGTGATGGCCTTCGGTCACTTGCCGGATGTCTACGTTCTCCGCCATCGCCCGGGCCTCATCCGCCGTCCGGCCGTTGGTGGTGATGGTCACCACGGCTTTCAGCTGGTCCTGGTCCCAACGGTGCAGGGTCACTTTCCCGTATTTGTTGACGATCTGGATGTCCGCACCCCGAAGGACGGGGACAGCCTTGGTAACAGTTCTTTTGTAAGGCACCCACTCCATGGCCAAAGCCATGTTTCCGGACACCAGCAACATCCCCAGGCACAGGGATACGCGCCATACATTTTTCATGTGTATCATTTTTTCAAGTTCAATGGCTTATGGTTTATGTGGCGGGATGCTTTGTGGTAGCCCGGACGCGTGCTGGGCATCGCCCAGGTGTTCCTCCACCCTGCGGAGGACTTCCAGGCGGGAGCGGTAATATTCTACAAAGGCGGCACGGACATGGGCGTTCCCGGGATTTTCGCCGAGGGCCTGCCGCAGCCGCTGATATTCCTGGTCCCGCTCGGCCATCAACTGCCAGAGGGAGGTGTCGGTGCGGCCGGGCTGGTTTTGCGAGAGACGCTTGATCCGGTCTAGTCCCTGTGATATGCGGGTTTCATAATAGGCCTGGGCCTCGAGCAAATCGGCAGGGATGGCCGTGTCCTCCACCTGGCGGACCTGATAGGTCCGGATAAAGGCGGCGAGGGACACGCAGAGCAGCAGGACGGCCGCGGCACTTATCCAGCGTTTCGGGGAGCGGCGCATGGGTATGATCCTGCCCGGAGAGCGCCTGGTCCCGGGTACTTCCCCCAGCGACTTCTCCAGCCTGGCCCAGACGGCTGGATCCGGTGATTCCTGTTCCATGGAGGAACGGTGCTCCCTGACGAACCTTTCCAGTGAATCTTCGTGCATCGCATTCATATGCATCGTCTTTTAGGATATAGGCGGCCGGAGGGCTGCCGGATCTTCTCCGATAAACGCTCTTACTTTTCTTTTGGCCCTCAGGTACTGTGTTTTCGCTGTGGATTCGGTGATGCCCAGGCTATCGGCGATCTGCCGATGGGAGTAACCGTCAAAAAGGTACAGGCTGAGCACCACCCGGTATCCGTCCGGCAACCGGCGGATGGCCTCCTTCACTTTTTCCACGGTATAGGTATAATGGTGCTCATCCAGGGGCTCCTCCTCCGCTTGCTCAAGCTGTTCGGCCTCGGCATCCACCCATAGGGGAACCTTCCTTTTGAGCTGGTTGAGGCATTTGTTGACGACGATCCGCTTGATCCAGGCACCGAGGGTGGATTCCCCGCGGAAACTGTCCAGGTTCTTGAAAACCTGGCAAAAGGCCTCCTGGAGCATATCTTCCGCGTCGTGTACATTGTTCATCATTCTCAAACAGATATGGTACATGGCCTTGGCGTACTTTTCATACAACTCCCGGGCAGCGCCAGGTTCTCCGTTCCGGCAACGGGTGATCAGGGATTGGATAGCCTGCGTTTCGTGTTCCATGGAGATGTACAGCTATAAAGACAACGGAACCGGAAAAAGTTGCACGGCACCGGCCGATAGCGGCCGGTCAGGTACCAAAGATAGAAAAAGGGGGCCCGTGGCCCCCTTTTTTCATCAACCAAAATCCGACCGTACTCCTACAGTCGAGCGAGATGAGGGTCGTCCGGCGGACCGGAACGGGTATGGGCAGTAGTCCCCCTTTCGTAGGGCCCGGAGGCCGAGACAGGTTGTCCGGCCGCATGCCAGTCCCGGATATCCAGCAACAGGCTGTTGCGGCGCAGGGTGATGGCAGGCATCCGTGCCTCGCGGTGTTCTTTGTCGATAGACACGGGCCGGCTGTATACCCTGATGAGGCCTACGGCGGTTACGGAAATGATGTAGCGGCCGTAGTTGAGCTCCCTGAAGCGGTATACGCCGCTGTCGTTGGTGACGGCCCCCTTGATCACGGAAGAATCGGCGGCATTGAGCAGGGTGACGGTCACCCCCGTCAGCGGTTTGTCCAGGTTGTCCTTGACAATGCCCGTCAGCCGGCCGGGGTGCAAGGGCTGGGCATTCGCGTTCCCCAGCAGGAAGGCGAGGCCGAAAAACAGCATGGGCAGCGAAGAATTTCTTTTCATGATGTGGGTATGCAAGCCAATGAGTGGCCCTTCAGGCACTGGTCCTCATCTTCTGGCCAATGCGGACGGGCTCGTTCTGGTCATGGTCAGCTGCCCGCCGAGGGCGTACTGGGGGGCATAAGGCCTCAGGGCCTTTTTCAACGCGGGATCCTCGCCTGAGGTCAGGCGCTTGTTGACCCAGTTGTAGAAGCGGGTGAGGTCATCCCATCCGCTGACCTCATAGGTCCAAACGACATCGTGGTTATCCTGGGAGTTGGTTTGTTCCACAATCCGGAAATGACTGATGTAGGGGCACGCTTGCATGGCGTCGGCGAGGAATTCCCTGTACAGTTTCCGCTGGTCATAGCTTCCCTGGCCTTCTGTCAGTTTCGTGGTGACGGTGTATTTGGCCTTCTGGGCCCAGGCGGACAGCCCTGTGCCTGCGAGCAGCAGCAGGACCATGCTTATTTTGACGAACGTTTTCATCGGTATGTTTTTTTGTGATTAGTGGTGCATGAAGGCGGTCAGCGGCCACCGGGCGCCCATGGCTGCAGCGCATAGGGGTTCTGTCCCGGGGTGGATCCACACTGGCCGACTGGCCGCGGGGGAAGAAAGTATTCCTGTCCCGCCTTTCGGCGGGACGGAATACTTCAATTAAACATCCCACAACCTTTACCGGAAAAACCGGAAGAACTTCAAAAAATGCTTAGCTTATTTCCCGGCCGAGGCCAAAGAATCTGCATCCAGAGGTATATGCATGGCAGAGGGGCTTTTTTGCTGGAGGCGTTCCAGCACGGCCAGGTTGCCATAGGGCTCTACCTTTACCTTGATCCATTTCGTATGGCGGCCGGCTTCCTTTTTCATCCAGATCAGGTAGCTGTACCCCTGGTTGCTCGAATATTCGACCGCCGTTACCGGGGCATAGCCGCTGTAGGCGCGGCTGGCCCGGGAGAGGATGAATGCCGGCAGTTTCTCGACGGAGCAATTCCGGTAGGAATACATGAGGTTGCCTTTGGCGTCGAAGCGGGCCTGGACAAAGTCCCCTTCCACATAGAACCGGGCAATCATCGTCGTCCCGGACTTGACCCAGTCAACTTTTTCGGCGCTGGGGAAATACTGCTTCATGGCTTGAGAAGCGCGGGCGTGCGGGGTATCTTCCCGAAGGGGTTCCCGGGCATAGCTCGTCTGCGGTATGGCGGGTAAAGCGGCGGCGAGGGCGAGGGCCAGGCCAAGAAATATCTTTTTCATTGTGCTTTTTTTTGTGGTTGAAAATTGATTGTGTCGGGATGATGACCACCCCCGAAGGTTGTGGCCTTTTCTGCCGGGATTGTCCTTACAGCGCGCATATCATAAGGACAACGAGGCAGCAAATAGTTGCATGATTTATGTGATCATAATCATTTTTTTATTCTTGATTGTTCTTCCAGGATGGCCGACTGGTGGTTTTTCGCGGGTTTGGCTTCCCCATGGCTGAAACGGTAGGTGAAGGTCAGGGCCACGGTCCGGCTGTCCCAATGGTTCAGGGCCGACACATCCAGGTTCTGGTACTTGACAGTGGCATGGGAATATTGTGTTTTGAACAGGTCACTGACATTGAGCTTGAGGCTGGCCTTCTGCTTCCAGAATGTTTTCTCCAACCCGGCCGAAACCATATACTGTGGGCGGATGGTGAAGATGCTCCACAGCATGGGCGAATTGTAGTATCCGCTCAACTCCGCCTTCATGTTCCAGGGAAGGGTGAAGGTATTCATGGAATGAAAGGTGTAGGCGGTTTTCCCGAAATGCAGATGAGCGTCCAGGAACTCGCCGTCATATATGTTGTGGTACACATTGATGGAGTTGTTGCTCATCCACCAGCGGGTTACGGGAATGGTCAGGCTGATGTCCAGGCCCACGTTATCCAGCCGGCTGAGGTTTTCCTGCGTCTGGTACGTGATCAGGGTGGAGTCATCCTGCCGCAACACCTGGCTCATGACATCCTCGGTATGGGCATAGCTCAGCCCCACCGACAGCAGGCTTTTATAGAGGTATTTCAGGGATACGGAATGGGTCAGCTGCGGCTGCAGGAAGGGGTTGCCTTCCGCATAGATGTACGGATCCAGGTAATACCGGAAAGGATTGAGGTCCTGATAGTCGGGGCGGTCTACCCGGCGGCTGTAGGACAGGTTCAGCACTTGGCCGGAGTCCAGCTTCTTGCTGATGAAGACGCTTGGGAACAGCTGGATATAGTTGCGCCGCACCGTGGAGTCGTTCGTATACTGATGCCCCTTTGACACGGTCTGTTCCCCGCGCAGTCCCAGCTGCAGCCCCCAGCCATGGGAGAATTCCTTGTGAAGATTGGCATAGAGGGCATTGATGTTTTCCGTGTATTTGAAATGGTTGCTGGCCGAATCCGGCATCCACTGGCCGGAGGGATTGTCGAGGCGCTGGTAGCGGACATTGTTGTCAGAGGTCACCAGGCTGTATTTCGCGCCCAGCTCCAGCTTGCCGCCGTGTGGCAGTGGCTGGGTATAATCCAGCTTCGCGGTACGGATGTCGATGATGGAGGGCAGGCTGCCCTGGCGGATGTTGGGATTGGGAGATTCCGGCGTATCCGGCAGGGGCGTGCCATCGGGCCCTACGGCGTCGGTGTGAAAACCCTGGTGGCTCCTGTTGTCAAAGCGGGAATAGGCCAGGTCCGCATCCAGTTCGCGGCCGGTGCTGTCGAGATGCCCCTGGTAGTTGAGGTCATAGGTCATGTTGGTCCAGCGGCCGGACATGGTGTTCCTGGTCAGGCTGGTGGACCGGGTGCTGCCGTCGGGGTTGAGGAACCAGGTGGTGTTCTCCGTCGTGCCGTCCCCGGGGTGGATCATGCCGTTGACCATGACGCCCAGGGTATGTTTGTCATTCAGGTATATATCGGCGCCGGCCTTGAAGTCATGGTTGGTAAAAGGAAAGGTATTGGAGCTGTATTGCAGGGTCCGGGTGCTCAGGGTCTTGCCGTCGCCGTCGTAAAAATTGCGGCTGATATCATTGTCGTTCCACCATGTCCCCTTCCCAAAATCATAGTTGCCGAAGAGATTCACTTTGCCCGTGCGGTAGCTGATGTTCCCGCCGGCCTGGCCCCGCCCGTATTTGCCCCGGGTATAGCCGGTGGTCAGGCTGCCGCTGAGGCCCTTGAGGCGGCTCTTCCGGGTGACGATGTTGATAATGCCTGCGTTGCCCGCCGCGTCGTATTTGGCCGAGGGCTGGGTCAAGATTTCTATACGGGCAATGGTCTCCGCACTCATCGACTTGAGTAGGCCGGCGAGCTGGTCACCGGACAGATGGGTGGGTTTCCCGTCCAGGTATATGACGACTCCGCTTTTGCCCTGGAGGCCGATGCTGTTGTGGGCATTGTCCACCGTCACCCCGGGGGATTTCTGAAGGATCTCCCAGGCGCTGTTGCCGGCACTGACGATGCTGTTTTCGACGTTCACAATGGTCTTGTCTATCTCGTGCTGGATAAAGGGCTTGCTGGCCTTGACGTCGATGCCTTTCAACCGCGCGGCGCTGGGCTTCAGGGTCAGGGCAGCCATGGTGGCCTGCCCGATTGGGGGCACATGGATGCTCCCGCAGGCCTTCTCCATGCCGATCATCGAGGCGCAGACCAGGTAATCCCCCGCGGGCGTATTCCCGAAGGCGTAATGTCCCTGTTCATCGGTCACGGTGCCTTTCACCAGGCCGGAATCTTTTGCAGACCGCAAGGCGACTGTCGCGAAGGGTACCGGCTGCCCGCCGGCGTCCCGGACGGTACCGCTGAGGGCGGACCCGGGTGTCGATTGTGCGATGACGGCGTGTGTAGCAAAAAGGGACATGATCAAAAATGCGCTGTGTGGGATGTACTTCAACATGATGGTTTTGTCGTTATAGGGTTTGTCAAGATGCGGTTCAGGACGATCGGGCATTCCGGCGGTTTCCTGTGGGTAAAGACAGGAAAAGTTCATCAGGTTGCACGGTCGGGGAAAATATTGGCTTCATGATAAGTTGGTATTAAGACGGACGACGAAAAAAAATGTTACAGTAGTTCCTGAAAATTTGGCGTTCATGTGTTGGCCGGTCAATTGCCCTGGCCCACACGGCTCTGCTCATCTTCAATGCCTGATCTCTTGTGCTGTTCGGTCTTCATATTGCGGTTGCCGAAGGTATAGGTCAGGGATACGCCGATGCTGCGGCTCTCCCACCGGTTGCGGATTACCATATCCACATTGTTGTATTTCAATTTTCCCCGGAACTGCTGCGTGTTGAACAGGTCGTTGACATTCACCTTGAGGGTGGCGCGTTTGTTCAACAGTGATTTTTGCAGGCCTGCAGACACGCTGTATTGGGGATCGGCGACCAGGGCGCCGTATACCCTTTTGGACTGGTAGTAACCGGACAGCTCGGCTTTCATGTCCCAGGGAAGTATAAACGTGTTGGTGGTGTTGGCGGTCCAGGCGAGCAGGCCCTTGTCCAGGGGTACCCCGTCCAGTACGCCCCGGTAGCGGGCGTAATATACGTTTACGAAATGCTGGGCGCTCCACCAGGGCGTGAGGTTCAGGGAGGCTGATATGCTGAGGCCTGCGTTGTCCTGGGTATTCAGGTTCTCTCTGGTCTGGTAAGCGGTGTGTGTCGAGTCGTTCTGAATAATAATTTCCGTCATGACGTCCCGGGTATGGCTGTAGCTCAGGGTCGTGTGGAACATGCCCTTGTAATCGTGCGCGATCTCGAAGATGTTCGTGAACTCCGGCCGCAGGAAGGGATTGCCCTGGCCATAGGTATAGTCGTCAATATAATAGCGGAAAGGGTTCAGCGACTGATAATTGGGGCGCTCTATCCGGCGGCTGTAGGATGCCGTCAGGGTCTGGTCTTTGTTCAGCCCCTTTTTGACAAAGGCGCTGGGGAAGAGCTGCACATAGTTCCTTTTCACCACCGAATCGATCGTCAGCTGGTTGGCTTTGGAGATCGTCTGCTCCCCCCGCAGGCCCAGTTGCAGGGTCCAATCCTTTCCCCAGGTCTTGCTGAAATTGATATAGGCGGCGTTGATGTTTTCCCGGTAGATGAAGTGATTGGTGGCGCCCAGGTCAGTTTCCCAGTCTCCGCCTGTCCGGCCTTCGTACCAGACATTGTTGTCGCTCGACACCAGGCTGCTTTTCCAGCCGGCTTCCATTTTGCCCTTGTGGCGGAGCGGCAGCGTGTAGTCCAGCTTTGCGGAACGAATGTCGATCTGCGAAGGCAGGCTCCCCCTGCGGTACTGGGGCACATGCAGGGGCATACCCGCACCATCGAAATATTCGGTGCTGTAGGCAGGATGGGAATAGTTCACGAAAACCGAGTAATCTATATTGGCCCTGAGTTCCTGGCCGCCCGTGTCGATGCGCAGGCGGTAGTTGCCGTTCACGGATATAGAATGCCAGCCCTGATCCTGCAGGCCTGCCGGGCGGACCGTCGAATCCAGCCGCATGTTCGCGTCGTAAAAACCGATGGGTCCGTAGTTGTGCCCGCTGCGGTCGCTGAACTGGCCATAGACGATGAATCCCAGTGAATTCCGTTCGTCGGGGGTATAGTCCATGCCGGCCTTGAAGGATTCGTATCCGTTTGCCGACCGCCGGATCGAGGTCTGCTCCATGTGCGAAGAAGGCCGTTTCGCCTGGTCCGCATAGAATTTCCGGGAAATGATGAGCCGGTTGGACCATGCTCCCTGGCTGGCATTCATGTTTCCGAAAAGGTTCACTTTTCCTTTTTTATAGTTCAGCACCAGGCCTTCGTCGTAGCGGCTGTGC
Source organism: uncultured Chitinophagaceae bacterium (assembly GCA_966252445.1). Lineage (GTDB taxonomy): Bacteria > Bacteroidota > Bacteroidia > Chitinophagales > Chitinophagaceae > CBINPH01. The sequence goes on from CBINPH010000011.1 coordinate 8,378, forward strand.
ACGGCCACGCTGTAGCCGGCCGTAGCGCTCCCGTTCATGCCCTCCTGCCGGTTCTTCTTCAGCACCAGGTTGAGTATGCCTGCGGTGCCGGCGGCGTCGTATTTGGCCGAGGGATTCGTGATGATCTCAATCTTGGACAGCTCGCTGGCGCTCATGGACTTCAGCATCTCGCTGATCTGCTCTGCCGAGAGGTAGGTGGGCTTGTCATCGATCATGACCGTGACCCCACCTTTCCCGTTCAGGCTGATGTTGCCGTTGTTGTCCACCATCACGCCCGGAGCCTTTTGCAGGACCTCCAGGGCTGTTTGCCCCACACTGGTGACGCTGTTTTCCACGTTGACCACAGTTTTGTCGACCTGATGCTCGATGAAGGGTTTGCTGGCCTTGATGGCCACCCCTTTCAGCCGGTGGGCATTATCCTGGAGAACGAGGTCCGGGATGTTCCGGCTGACGCCCGCGGCCAGCTCCACGGGGAGGCTGTATGGGCGGCTTTTGCCGATCAGGGAAGCCGAGACAAGGTAGACGCCTGCAGCTACCGGGGAAAAGCGGTAACGCCCTTTTTCATCGGTGATCGCCCCTTTGACCAGGGAAGAATCCCCGGCTTTCAGCAGGGTGACCGTGGCGTAAGCAACCGGGCCGCCGGCGTCGGTCACTTGGCCCGACAGGCTGCCCTGGGGTGCCTGGGCCTTCAGCCAAAAACCCGCTGCCAGGAAAAGCAGGGTCAGCATGTATGGGCGTATGGTGGAAAACATTAGTGGGTGTTTAAAGTTCTATCGTTAACCGATTACAAGACAAAAGTAGGTACTATGCAGTACATAGTACATTATATAGGAAAAACGGCAATTTTCCGTGATAAACGGTAAAATTCAATGATAGAAATATTTTATGGAAACAGGTGGCCCTATAAGCCGGGAAGAAGAGCCTGGACCCTGGTAGGTCCCCAGCGCGCAAAATTCACTTAATAACCTGATTATCAGCGATATTAGACGGATATGGCCCTTTTTCCTGCCCGCGCCTTCATGGTGCCGGGGACCGGGTGGGCACCAGCGGAGGATGAGCCTTCCGCACATAGAGGATAAGGGCAATCCCGGAAAGGACCAGCAAGGAGGAAATGATTTCCGCCTGGGTGGGATGGATGCCGAAGATGCTGTAGCGGGTATTGACCCGGATCAGTTCGATGGAAAAACGTTCCAGTCCGTTGAGTATCAGGTAGATGCCAAAGAGCAAGCCGGGGACCCGTATCTTTTTTCGTATGGCCCAGAGCAAGACGAAAAGCAGCAGGCACATGATGATTTCATACAGGGGCGTGGGGAACACAGGCAGGGGCAACATCGCGCAGTGCGCTCCGCTGCAGCCGGGTATAGGCACGCCCTCGGCATTGACGTTGTGGGGATAGGTAAAGGCAAAGCACCAGTTGGGCAGGAAACTCAGCCAGTCCGGGCGCAGGAAGCCCGCATGCGGTACCTGGGCCGGGCTGCCGTAATGGGCGGTGAAATACCCCCCATACTGGCGCAGGGCGTCTGCGAAGCCTGTGCCACCGGCGGGCATGACCCCGCCCTGTCCGTCATTGACATAGGCGCTGTTGAAAATGCCCCAGTCCCCGTCCCCGGCCATCTGGCAGCCCAGGCGGCCCAGCCCGTAGGCCAGCATAAGCGCCGGGGCGGCGCTGTCTACCAGGTGCCAGCCGTTGATCTGCTTGTTCCGGGCGTACACAATGATGGCCACGGCAGCGACGATGAGTCCGCCGTAGTAGGTGAGCCCGCTGAAAGAAAAGAAGCTGCCCAGGGGGTCGGCCATGTAGGCGTTCCAATTCTCCAGCCCGTCGAAGATCTTGGCGCCGACCAGGCCTCCGGCCACGGCCAGCATGACAATGTCCCCTATGCGCTGATGGGGCCAGACCTGTACGGCTTCCTGGTGGGGTTCGCGCAACTGCTGTTTTTTCTTGCTGCGGTAACGGGAGTAGGCCAGCAGGGCACCCAGGACCAGTCCCCCCAGGATGTTGCCTTCCCGGGACAGCAAGGTCTGCTGGGGATTGGCCGAAAAGGCGTTCCAATGCAGCACCGCAAACAGCAACTTGTATCCCAGGATAAAGCCCAGCAGAAAATTCCAGATCAGCTCATTGCTGCTGGCGGGCCTACCCACCCAGTGGCGTTCCTCCATGGGGGGCATCCAGCCGGCGTCTTCCCGGCGGCGAAGCTCCCGGCTCAGGGCATAGGCGCCCCCGACGAAAGCGATGACAACGAAAAATCCGAAGGTTTGTATGGGCAGCGGAATATGAAAGCCGAAAAGGTCCCTGATCAGGTCAGATATGCTCGGGTACATGCACGCAGGTTCATGAATGATGAAAGCCCAAATGTATATTAAATATCGGGCAATTCTGCCCGGCCGCTCAGCGGCTGCGGCCTGCTTGGCGTAGGCGCGCCAGCTCGGCGGCCATGGCCCGCACCCGGTCGGGCTGCGCCTCCGCCAGGTTGTGTTTCTCCGCGATGTCCTGCCGGAGATTGTACAGCTGGGGCTTCAGGCTGTAGCCCGTTTCAATCTGGACCAGCTTGCGCAACGAGGGGCCAGGATGCGGCTCGATGTATTTCCAGTCACCCTCGACCAGGGCCAGGGCCCCACCCTGCTCCACCAGGCTGTGGCGGCCCTGCGGCGAGTGGCCCAGCAAGGCGTCCAGGACATCCTGGCTGTCGGGGGCGTCGTCGCGACGCAGGGGCTGGCCGGTCAGCCGGGCGAAGGAGGCCAGAAAATCCACCTGGCAGAGCAAGGCGTCCGACACCCCCGGGCGGATGGTGCCGGGCCAGCGGACCAGCAGGGGAATGCGGGTGCCGGCCTCCAGGATGCTGTACTTGCCCCCGCGCATGGGCCCCCAGGGGGTATGGCCATGCAGGGACGTGACGGCGCTGTCCTGGTACCCGTCGTCAAGCACGGGACCGTTGTCGCTGGAGAATATGACGATGGTCTTCTTCGAGAGGTCGAGCTGGTCCAGGGTCCGCAGGATCTCCCCCACAGCCCAGTCGAGCTGCAGAATGGCATCCCCCCGGTACCCCAGTCCGCTGGCTCCCTTGAAACGGGTGTCGGGCATACGCGGCACGTGCGGATCGGTGAGGGCGAGGTACAGAAAGAACGGGTGCCCGCGCTCCCGCTCGAGGAAGGCCCTGGCCTGGATGACGAAGTTGTCATCCACGGCCTCATCCACCCAGCGGGCCCGCTGCCCGCCGCGCATGAAGCCGATGCGGCCTATGCCGTTGACAATGGTGCCGTCATGACCATGGTTCGGAGAGGCCTTCATCTTCAACAGCTCCGGGTGCTCTTTGCCGGTAGGCTCATCCCCTATTTTTTGGTGGTAGTCTACGGCAATGGGATCCGTGGGGTCCAGTCCCAGGACCCGGTGGTTCTCCAGGAACACGGTGGGGACACGGTCGGCAGTAGCCGGGAAGTAGAAAGCATAGTTAAATCCCACCTCGTTGGGCCCCGGTTTCACATCCCCGTTCCAGTCGGGTTCCCCGCCCGGGCCCAGGCCCAGGTGCCATTTGCCCACGCAGGCCGTCGTATAGCCCGCCCGCTGCAACATCCCCGGAAGGGTGGCCCTGTCCAGGGGGATGATCAGGGAAGCGTCCCCGGGCAGGATGCCGGTGCCTTCACGTCGCCAGGCGTATTCACCGGTCATCAGCGCGAAACGGGAAGGGGTGCAGGTGGCGGCGGCGGCATGGGCATTGGTGAAGCGCAGGCCCTCGGCGGCCAGCCGGTCAATATGGGGCGTGTGCAGCCGGGTGGCTCCATAACAGCTCAGGTCGCCGTAGCCCAGGTCATCGGCGTAAATGATGATGATGTTCGGCGGGTCACCTGCGGGCGACTGCGTCCGGGCGGCCAGCCCCGTGGCCAGCAGGAAGCCCAGGCAGCTGCTTCGGCGAAACATCTTCTTCAGTCTGGCATAGCACATGGTCAGGGCATTGGGGTGAGGTCAATGATCGTGGCGGTGCTGCAGCCGGTGCAATACTTCAGCCAGCTTCTTCGGATCATGCATATAGGGACCCAGGTCGAAGAGCTTCACTTCGCGGAATTCCGTCGGCATGCTTTCGCTTTGCAGGGATATATACCCTTCGGTCAGCGGGGTGCCGTCGACCTTGACGGCCGGATCTGCATGATGGACGCTGCCGCCTCCGATGCTGGGCTTGCTGTAGACCAGCACCGTATCGGTGCCGACAATGTGTTTGATGATCGAGTCTCCCAACACCAGGGCCTCGACATGCGTCCAGTCATGCGCCGGACTGTGCCCCGAATGGGAGTTGATGCAATGCTGGCTCTTCAGTTCCCCGTCCATCACGACATTGGTCCCGGGCGTGCATACATTGGCGTTGGTGCGCTGGGCCCGGTCATCGCTGCCCAGGAGCTGGCATTCGATGGAAATGGGATAATCCTGCATCACGGTCATGGATTCCGGTGACTGGCAATGCAGCATGAGCCCGTTGTTGTTGTAGGCCCAGCCGGGGCCGCCGGGGACCTGCTCTCCGTAGAAGCGGTATTCGGCAACCAGGAGATAGGCGGAGAATTTCTGCTTGTAAAAGATATGGCCATACCGCTCCCGCAGGCTGTCATAAGCATCATAGGAGACTTTCAGCAGGCTGTCTTCCACCCGGAAGGTCTGTCCAAAATTGTCGTTCAGGGGAGACCCGGCGATTTTTACCTTCCAGTCTTTCAGGTCTTTGCCGTTGAACAGGGTGATCCATTCTTGTTGGGACGGGGCGCAGCCATGCAGAGCAGTCAGCAGGGCAATGGCGGTCAGCAGTTTGTACATGATATAGGTTTTAGGATGAGGCAGCTGTTCACAGGCGGATGGCCCAGGGCTTATGCATTCGCCGCCCCCGCATGACATTCGCCTCCCGGTCGGCATCGAACCGCTCCTGCACCGGATCCCAAGTCAGGGGCCGCTTCAAGGCGTAGGCGATATTACCCAGGTTGCAGACGGTGGCGGAACGGTGCCCCGTCTCGACATCGCAGATGGGCTGGGTGCGTTTCCGGATAGCCTGCAGCCAGTTCTTATAGTGGTTGTCGCTGAAGTAGACATGTTTTTCGCCGGGCCCGATGACTTGGTCCTTGAGGGATGCCGGCGAGGTCTGCAGCCGTCCCCGCTGTATATCGATGCTGCCCTTGGTCCCCGTGAACCGGACAGCGTTGTTCTTGCCGAAGTTCTCGTGGGTCATGATGATGCCGCTGGCATACACATAGGTCAGGTGCGGATGGTCCTTGCCGTCCGGAGGGATGATCTGTATGGGGCCGCTGCGGTCCATATCCATGGCCCACTGGGCAATGTCGAACATATGCGCTCCCCAGTCGGTCATGCCGCCGCCGCCGAAGGGTTTATAGTTCCGCCATTCGGCCCAGAAATTGGCATCGGGCGCCGGGGCGATGCGGTTGTTGTAATGATCGAAGCCATTGGGGCCCAGCCAGAACTTCCAGTCCAGGCCGTCGGGCAGGGGCTCTTCGGGCAGGTTGTAGTCGACCGGAGGCCCACCAACGCTGACCTGTATTTTCTTCAGCTCGCCGATATAGCCGTTGCGGACCAGCTCCACAGTCTGGCGGAATTCCGGCCAGGAACGCTGCATGCTGCCCGTCTGAAACACGCGCCGGTTTTTTTCTATGGCCCGCACCATCGCCCGGCCTTCCTTGATGGTCAGGGACATGGGCTTTTCGCAGTAGATATCCTTGCCGGCCTCGGCAGCCCTGACCGCATGGGCGGCATGCCAATGGTCGGGGGTGGCAATGACCACGGCATCAATATCGCCGCGCTCCAGGATCTCCCGGAAGTCGTTGTAGGCGGTGCAGCCCTTGAAGCTTTCCTTGCCCGCCTGGCCGGCATAATGGGCTTCCACCCGCTTCTGGAACCGCTCCCGTTTGATGCGGTACACGTCCGAGGTGGCCAGCACATTGACCTCCCCGGTGCCGAGAAAGTTGTTGAGCAACCCCATGCCCTGGCGGCCGTTGCCGATAAAACCCAGGTGGATGCGATCGCTGGGGGCGACGTACCCTCTTCCCCCCAGCACATGCCGGGGTACTACAAAGAAGGCGGACAGGGCGGCAGCCCGTCCCAGAAATGCACGCCGCGACAAAGGGGAAATGGTATTCTTCATAGCGTTTATATTGACCGGTGCGTAAAGGTAATATGCGGCTCCGGCTCTTCATAACAAATTCCCGGCGGCCGCCCCCGGCAGGTGCTTCAACGCCCGGCGGGATAACGAAAATACGCCGCCTTGCTGCTGCCTGCCGGCCAGCGGGATTCCAGCCATTGTCCGGCCTCGACGCCCAGGTCGGCCTCGATGATGTCCGCGCCGGAACCGAGGATACGGCCATAACCTTCTTCCAGCGCCTGTTTGCTGATCTGGCCTTCGCTGTACTGCCGGTCTATATGGCGGGAGCTGCCCCGGATGGTCAGCACGCCCCTGTCGTGAAGATAGCGGAACAGGGCGCTGTCCTTGGGTTCATCATGGGTGACGAAGGCGACGACGTTGGACCAGGGTACGCCGGTTTGCTCAAAGCGGGCTGCACTGCGCCGGTCGGGAATGAATACTTCCATCATGATGTCCGGGTCTATCGCATATACCTTCCGGGCGTCTTCATAGGTGTAGGCCATCACCATGGCGCAGGATTCTGCATGCAGGCGCCGGATAATGGCTGCCCGCGTCGCCGCCGGCACATCTTTCTGGTCCAGGAGCAGCATGGTCTTCCCCCGGGCCCAGGCGATGGCCTCCTCCAGGGTGGGTATGCCAAAACGGGTAGGCTGTCCCCGCGGGTCTTTCAGCCGGAGCGCCCGCAGCTCCGCCAGGGTATGGTCGGCGATGCGCCCCTTCCCGGTCGATGTCCTGTCCAGGGTGGGGTCATGCATCAGCACGATGGCGCTGTCCCGCGTGTAATGCGGGTCGACCTCCAAAATAGCCCAGGTATGACGCAGGGTATGGGTGAAGGTGGCCAGGCAGTTTTCCGGGTAACCCAACGCCGGTCCGCCGCGGTGGGCGCTGGCAAAGGGAAGCCGGTCCGGGGTATACCGGAAAAAGGACCGGACATCCCCGGGGTGGCCCAGCTGCAAGGTATGCAGGGGAGCACTGCTGTCCGCGGCATAGGGGAAATACGGCGGATCAGGCCGGGTGGCGGCACGCATGAAGGTTTCGATCCGCTGCACGACATCGGGATGGAGGGCGGCCACATTGTGGCGTTCCGCCGTATCCGTGGAGAGGTCGTACAGCTCCAGGGGAGCCCGGGGATCTTTCAGCAGCCCCTGGCGCACGCCCTTCCAGCGTTCCCAGCGCAGGGCGGTTTTTTCCAGGTAGTTGCGCGGGCGCTCGTTGCCCGGCTTGTACCAGTTGTAGTTGTATTCGTAGAATGCCCAGTACAGGGCGGGGGGGGCCGGCTGCGGTTGCTGCTGCAGGGCGGGCCGGAAAGAGGCGCCGTCCGTGGCCGCCGGTGCGGGCAGCCCGGCTATGCTGCAGAGGGTGGGCAGGATGTCCCAGGCCGCCGTAACGCGGTGGCATACGCTGCCCGCGGGAATCTTCCCGGGCCAGCAGGCGATCAGCGGTGCCCGGATGCCTCCTTCATAGAGATCGCGTTTGGCGCCCCGCAGCCGCCCGTTGCTGTAAAAGAACTCGGCGAACGCGGGGTTGGCCCCGTTGTCGCTGGCGAAGAGCACCAGGGTGTTCCGGTCCAGGCCTTGGGCCCGCAGCGCGGCCATGATCCTACCCACGTCGCGGTCCAGGCGGGAGATCATGCTGGCGTATACCTTGAACGGCATTTTCCAGTCCCTGGAAGCATATAGGGAATCCACAGGAACGGTATAGGCGCCATGCGGAAACGTGAAGGGCAGGTACAGGAAGAAAGGGCGGTCGTGCTGCCGGGAGCCGATGAAAGAGAGCGCCCGGTCCACAAAGAGATCATGGCTGCAGGCCCCGCGCCGTCCTTCCCGGTTGGCCTCCAGGTATACCCGCCGGCCGTTCTCATAGAGGAAAGGCGGATAATAGTTGTGCGCCTTGATCTGGTCCAGGTAACAAAAGGAGCTGTCGAATCCCTGCCGTTCCGGCCCGTAGCCTTCTCCGCCCAGGCCCCACTTGCCATACAAGGCCGTGGCATATCCGGCCCCGTGAAGGTATTCCGCCAGGGTCACTTTGTCGAGCGGCATGGGCGGGTCTTCGTTCTCGTCGGTCAGAAAGTTGCCGCGGATAGCGGTATGGCCGGTATGCCTGCCCGTCAGCAGGGCCTCCCTGGAAGGGGCGCATACGCTGCTGCCGGCGTAATATTGCGTGAAGCGCATACCGGCGGCGGCCAGCGCATCCAATTGGGGGGTGCTGATCATGGACTGCCCATAGCAACCCAGGTCTCCATAACCCATGTCGTCGGCCAGGATCAGGATGATGTTCGGCCTGGACTGTGCGCAAGCCGCTTCTGTCATGAAGCCGAGCAGCAGCGCATACAGCAGCCGGAGAAAACTTGGCTGTCTCATGCTCATCAAGTGTGGTTAAGCGGCCGGGGCCCTCGGGGCCCGGGCCGGGGCGCTCCCGTCTCGGGATGGGAAAGCGCCGGATAAAGATAATAGCTGGCCTGCAACCGTCACAGACAGGCCCCTGGTTTTCCGCAGGCATCCTGGACTTAGGCGGTCCGGGCAAGCGCGCAGAAAAGCTAGGCTCAGTAATGAGGATTTTGCACCAGCTTGGTGTTGTTCAGTTCGGGCAGGGGAATGGGCAAAAGATTGTTTTTGCCTTCCTGGAAGCCCAGCGGCCCCAGCACGGCAGCCGCCCTACCGGTACGGATCAGGTCATACCAGCGGTGCCCCTCGGTGGCCAGTTCCAGGTAGCGTTCATGATAGATGTTGTCCAGGGTGGCGGCGGCGGGATCCAGGCCTACCCGTGCACGCACGGCGTTCAGCAAGGCCGCAGCCCGTGCAGGGTCTTGCCCGGCCTGCACCAGCGCCTCGGCCTCCATGAGGTAGGTGTCGGCGAGCCGGATCTCGATATAGTTCTGCGGGTAGTTCAGGGTGGCCGGCCCGGCGCCGGTATTCTTAAAGGCTGTGAGGGGAGCAAATTTCCGCACGAAATGGCCGGTGTTCTGGTAGCCGGGTACATAGCTGGCGAGCCCCAGGTTCACCAGGCTGTCTATGTCGGACACCGTCGCCCCGTACCGGGGGTCATCGTGGATGTCCTGGAACAGCTTGGTGCTGATGGGACATCCTCCCCAGCCGGAATAAAAATCCGGGCCGTTGTAGCTGCGGGGGCCGAACATCGTGGAGGCGATGAACCCCTCCACTTTCGACGTGTTGCCCCAGCCGGAAGCGGCGATGGAGGTATGGCCGATCTCCAGGATGGACTCTGCGTTAAAGGGGTTGTCGGGGCGGAAGATATCCGCAAAGTGATCCAACAGGTGGTAGCCCAGCGGGCTGGTCTGGCCGGGCTCCCCATTCACTTCCCGCAGGGCCGCTGCGGCCTCCGTCCATTGCCGGGCATAGAGGTATACCTTGCCCAGCAAGGCATACGCCATACCCCTGGTGACCCGGCCCCCTTCTGTAGCCGCCGGCACCTGGTCGGGCAGCTCGGCTTCCGCCAGCGCGTCCTTCAGGTCCTGTTCGATACGGGCGTAGATCTCCTCGGGGGCAGCCTGGGTAACGGTATAGATCTCTTCGCCGGACAAGGGCTGGGTAAAGAGGGGTACATGGCCGAACAGACGCACCAGTTCAAAGTAATAATAGGCCCGCAGGAATTTGCATTCCGCGATATACCGCCGGCGAAGCGCGTCGGAAAGCCCCGGGATATCCCCACCCAGTTTATCCAGCATGGTGTTGACCCGCGACACACCGGCAAAGTCCTTGTCCCAGTAATCTTTCTGGGGGCCATTGGCCGGGTCAAGGCTATAGCTGTCCAGGGTGTTGAGGTAAGGGACATCGGAGGCGCTGCCTCCGCCGCCGTAGCATTCATCGGAGGCAGCTACCAGGCAGGGGAAAGTGGCGTAGGCGCCGGTGCCTCCCTCCCATCCCATGGGATCATAGGCCGCCACCAGCCCGCTGAAGGCCTGGTCCGCATTCCGGTAATAATTCGATTCGATCTGCGTTGCTTTGGGATCCACGTCGAGAAAGGCGTCCGAGCAGGAGCCCAGGACGGCCGCACCCAGCACGCAGGCGATATGCCAAAAACGGATATTTTTCATGACATCGGTTTTGAAAGATTAAAAGCCCAGATGAAGACCGAGGAGGAATGACCGTGCCTGCGGGTAAATGGCCCGGTCAATGCCGTAGCTGCTGCCGCCGATCTCGGGATCAAAGCCGGGATAACGGGTGATGGTGAGCAGGTTGTTGCTGCTCAGGTATACCCGCGCAGACTGCAGGCCGGCTTTGGCAATGAGATGGGTGGGCAGTGTGTACCCGACCTGGAAGGTCTTGATCCGGAAATAATTTCCCCGGCGCAGATGAAAGCCGGAGGGGTTCGCATAATTCTTGTTCGGGTCCTTCGCTGTGAGCCGTGGGTACGTATGGGAGCTGCCTTCCCCATGCCACCGGTCCAGCACCGATGTCTGCCAGTTGGCCGTCGGGATATCCAGGCGCCGCAGCCCCTGGAAGATCTCGTTGCCCGACACACCCTGCCCGAAGACCAGCAGGTCAAAGGCCTTGTAGCCCAAGGCAAGGGTTGTGCCGTAGGACCAGTTGGGCGTCGGGTCTCCGATGAAGGTCCGGTCCTCCTGGGAAATTTTTCCGTCGTGGTTGAGGTCCTTCCACCGAAAGTCGCCGGGCAAAGCATCCGGTTGTATGGGCGTACCGCCGGGACCGGTATAGGACTCTACCTCTTTGGCATTTTGGAAGATGCCGTCGGAGACGAAGCCGAAGAAAGATCCGATCGGATGGCCCACGGCGGTACGCGTCAGGGCATAGGTGCTGCTCTGGAGGGTGGCCCCCCCTTCCAGGTACGCCTTGCCTTCACCGAGGTAAGTGACCTCGTTCTGGAGATAGGATATGTTTCCTTTGACCTGGAGATGCAGATCTCCCATTTGCCTGTCGAAGCCCAGTTCCAGTTCTATGCCCGTGTTCGACATGTCGGCCACGTTGCCGTACGAGGTGCCTGTGGCGCCGACATAGCCCGGAAATTCTATGGCCTGCAGGATGCCGCTGGTTTTTTTGTCGAACCAGTCCAAGGTGAGGTTCCAGTGCTGCCAGAAGACCATATCCAGCCCGAAATCCAGCTGGCTCGTCTGCTCCCATTTCAGGTCCGGGTTGGACGGGGCGTCAGGGCTGTAGCCGATCTCCAGCAGGTCATTTCCCAGGGTGTAATTGCGGCCTCCGCCCACGGTGGCCAGATACCGGAAATCTCCCAGGACATCGTTGCCCGTGATGCCGTAAGAGGCTCGCAGCTTCAGGAAATTGACCCGGGCACCGGAGGGCCAGAAGCCTTCCTGGGAGGCCACCCAGCCCACAGATGCCGAGGGGAAATATCCGTATTGGTGGTTGGACCCAAAACGCGAGGATCCATCGCGCCGCAGGACCCCCGTGAAAATGTACTTGCCGGCATAGTCGTAAGACAGGCGCGTGAACAGCGAGCTCACCGTATGGTGCACCCCTTCATGGCCTTCGGCGGATTTGTCATCCGCGGAGACGCTGTAATTCATGGAGGCATCTTCAAAGTTGTCAACCGGCAGATTGAAATAGGTGACGGTGATGCCGCTGCTGTTGTTGTTCAGGTAGGCGCCCTGGCCCAGCAGCAGGGTGAAGTGGTGGAGGTCCACTGTATGGGTATACGACAAGGTATTTTCCAGGTTCCAGTCGAGGGAGCGCTGCCTGTCGCGGGTGAAGGATGTCTGGGTAGACAGCTGGTTCGAATTGAGGTAATACAAGGGCGTGAAGCTCTCGCTGCCCCAATAAGAGAGCTGTGTGCCTATCGTCGACCTGATCTTCAGGCCTTTCAGGGGCTCAGCCTCCAGGAAGGCATTGCCGACGATGTCATCCGACCAGCTGTAGTTGCCGTGCCGGGTATGGATGTAAGCGAGCGGGTTGGTGACCTGCTGCACCACATAGGGGGATATGCCGTAGGGGTTTCCATGTTCATCGCGGACCACCGGTTGGGAAGAATACGGGACCTGTGCGGCCTCTTCAGGGTCGGTGATGACCACGGGAGTAATGGGGTCCAGCATGATCGCGGAGCTGAGGGGGCCGCCGAAGTCCGTATTGCCCGGCGTGCCGCCCATGCTGCGCACATGGCTGTACCCCAGCGTTTCACCAAAGCGGAGCCAGGAGGCCAGCCGATGGGTAGCATTGAGCCGTATGTTGTAGCGTTTATATCCTGAGATCTCGGTGGCCACGATGCCCTGCTGATCATAGTACCCGAAGGAGGTGTAGAATGTCGACTTTTCGCTGCCGCCGCTGATGCTGATCTCATGTTGCTGAATGCGGGCATGATGGTTGAATATCTGATCCTGCCAGTCGGTGCCCTTGCCCAGGGATGCCGGGTCGGCGAAGACCGGATCCCGCCCGTCGTTGAGCTCTTGTTCGTTGCGCATCATCGCGTACCCCGTGGCATCCAGCAACTTCAGCTTTTTGGCCGGCGCCTGGATGCCGTAATATCCGTTGTACTGCACCCGCACACCGCTGCCCGCACGACCGGACTTGGTGCTGACCAGGATGACCCCAGCTGAGGAACGGGCGCCGTAAATGGCTGCGGAAGCCGCGTCTTTCAGCACCTCTATGGATGCAATATCGCTGGGGTTCAGGTAGTCGATGCCGCCGGTGCCGATGACCACGCCGTCTACGACGTACAGCGGGTTGCTCGCCCCTTCATTGAGCGAGGTGATCCCCCGGATCCTGACCGTTGACGCGGCACCGGGCGCCCCCGAGCTGGAGGCAATGGTCAGCCCTGAGCCCCTGCCCTGCAAGGCCTGCTCCAGGCGGGCGATCTGCTGGTTTTCCAGGTCGGCGGCCTTGATGGAAGATATGGCGCCCGTGACGACACTTTTTTTCTGGGTGCCGTAGCCCACGACCACCACTTCGTTGAGGCCGCTGGCGCTGGGCGCCAGGGTGATGGTCGGATCGAAGGCAGGGAAAAGCGGCCGCTCCTGTGTTTCGTAACCCACATAGGAAAAGACCAGGGTGGCGCGGGCGGGCGCCTCCAGCTCGAAGACCCCGTCGGCAGCGGTGACCGTCCCGCCGGTGCTGCCCTTCACCTGTATGGACACGCCGATGAGGGGCTGGCCCTGTTCATCCAGGACCCGCCCGCGGACCAGGGTATCCGCCACCAGCTGGGACCAGTGCCGTTCCGGCATCACCCGCTCCGGCAGCTTCAGCACGGCATGAGGCTCCAGGGCCTCCAGCGCGCGGCCTGCCGCACGGGGGCGCACGGAATAATAGTGATCGATCAGCTTGAACTCCAGGCCCGTGACTCCCGCCAGGTACTGCAAAACCTGGGCTACCGATCGCCGGCGCATGTGCAGGGTCACCGGCTGACGCGTATCTATGCTGTTGGCGTCGTAAAAAAATCGGAAAGGTGTTTGTTTTTCGATG